>CALHUZ010000073.1 GCA_938039305.1 uncultured Saprospiraceae bacterium | reverse complement strand
ATCTTCATAAGTAACCACTACATCTAATGGCATCGGGAACTGACCGATCTTAGTCAACGTAACCACTGTCTCATCATCCTGCCCTTCAACACTTTCGATGGCATAGTCAGGATAGAATATAGTAGACACGAAATACTCTTTAAACCAATCCAATTCGAGACCTGAAGACTTCTCCATGATTCTGATAAAGTCGTTAGCATTCGGATGCTTGAACTTCCATGTATTAAAGTATCGTCTCATAGCTGGGTAGAACACCTTATCCCCCATTATGTATCGAAGCTGTACCAAAGCAACCTGACCTTTAGTATATGCAGCTTGACCATAAGCGCCATTAGTTATAAAGTGGTCAGAGTGTGTCGAAAGTGGTTCAGATCTTCCAGAACTATGAAATCTTAGTAAACCTGCAACGGATCTCGTATGCGGATTTTCTACTGGGGTACCTGTGATGAGCTTTTGTGTTCTGAGATGATTCATCGTCTCAGCTGTTCCAAAACTGGTGAACCCTTCATCCATCCAAGAGTACAATGCTTCGTTAGTACCTAATACCATCTGATACCAACTGTGCATCCATTCGTGCACAGATACGCCTACAAGACTATTCATAGAGCGCTCCCCTGTGATCAAGGTAGCCATCGGGTATTCCATACCTCCATCACCTCCTTGAATGAAGCTGTACACTGGATATGGATATTTACCATATCGATTGTTCATATAGGTCAATGCCTCATCCATCACGATCGGTAGTCTCTGCCAGTTCTCGGTTGTCTTTTCTCCTGGCTGATACACGAAGAACATATTTGTCCCGGCTTTACTCATCTTACTTTCTACTATGTAGTCTCTATCAGCTGCCCACACAAAGTCATGTACGTTCTCTGCCTTCCACTTCCATGTGATCTTCTTATCTGACTTCTTTTTATCCTTGGCTTCGTCGTTGTAACCTCTACCTATCTTCTTAGAATTCTCTAACAATCCTGAGGCACCCAAAGTGTAGTTACCATTTATCTTAATTTCTACTTCAAAATCTCCCCAAATACCGTAGAACTCTCTTCCTACATAAGGGTTAGCATGCCATCCCTGATAATCATACTCTGCCATCTTGGGATACCATTGGGCCATAGAATAGTCGATACCTTCAGCATTGTTTCTGCCACTTCTTCTGATCTGCACAGGAACTTGGCTATTGAATTTCATTTTGAATGTGGATGACTTCCCTGGATAGATCGGCTTTGCCAATTGAACTTCAAGTATGGTACCTACAACTTCATAGCGAGTGATTTTGCCATCTTGCTTTAGTTCATCGATCTTATGATATCCTATCTCATCTTGATTCAGCTTGCTAATGCGATCAGCTATTTTAGCACTCGGATCCGCTATCGTTCTCGACCTAACATCCATCATACTTCCTGGCTGAAACGCATTGAAGTACAAGTGATAGAAAACCTTGGTCAAAGTATCTGGAGAATTGTTCCAATACTTCAACTCTTGTTCTCCCTCAAATTGATGTTTGTTTACATCAAAATCAATCTTCATTTTATAATGGGCTTTCTGCTGCCATCTATCGGGTTGCGCCTGTAGAGCGATTGTCATACCCAACAATGCTATAAAGCCAACTATCAGTCTTTGTAAAGTCATCTTAATTCTTGTCTAATTATTGATACCCAAAGTTAATAGAAAGATGATAGCCCAATCCTTAAGGCCATGTTATAAATTAATATCCTTGTCTTGTCATTAATTATGTTCCTAAATACCTACAGCAATTACACCATTACTATAAATATTATATGATATAATTGTAGCAGCTACAAGTTGTATATGATCTTGCTCCCTATGTTTCCTCTTGAGATAATAGTCTTCCCCAAGGAGTCGCTCAATCTGCACATATTCGAACCTCGGTATAGAGAGTTGATTCAGGATTGTGAAAATGAAGGAATTATGTTTGGTATACCGTACTATGGTGCTAATCATCCACTCAAGTATGGTTCTATCGTTAAGTTGGATATGATCTCTCATACTTACCCAGATGGAAAAATGGACATCAAAACGACTGGGGTGAAGCCTTTTGAAATCAAGAGATTCGTCAAGAAATATCCTAACAAGTCTTATCCAGGTGGATATATAGAAGAGCTTTATTGGGAAGAAGAAGCAGATGCACTTATGAGATCCGAGATACGCGATCTCATTGAAGAACTCTATCAGTACATGAAAATTCCGAAAAGACCTGAGGCCTTAGGAGGTGATTTTATAACATTTGAAATAGCACATAAGGTAGGATTTAGTAGAGCACAAGAATATGCTTTTTTGCAAATCATCAGTGAGAAAGAAAGACAAACATACATGCGAGACCACCTTATGAATATGGTTCCTATGGTAAAGGAAGCAGAGGACATGAGAAAGAAAGTACAACTCAATGGTCACTTCAAGTCAATCGACCCACCACAGTTTTAGTCTCTTTCAATGATGAAGATATCTTTCTAATTAGAAATCTTCACGAAGCGATGAGTATATGACTCCTTTGTTGTTCTTAACTCAAGAAAGTATATACCCGTTTCAAGGTGACTCACATCAAGATTAGAAGTTACATTTTTGTAGGTCTTGATCAATTGCCCTTGGACATTAAAAATTGAAACACTTGCCTTTCTAAGCTCTTCTAAGTCCATATCTATGGTCATGTTTTGACTCACTGGATTTGGATAAATATTGATGTCTTCGGATTCACTTACTTGTACATTAGCTGAGCCAAGATCAACTTTAATATCGGTTGT
>CALHUZ010000072.1 GCA_938039305.1 uncultured Saprospiraceae bacterium | reverse complement strand
GAGAAGTATTTATTTGTAGTTGATATAGACAATTTGTCATACCTGTTATGCATACTATACCATAGTGCCTCACAATATGCTCTGTTAGTTTTCTCGATAAGACAATCAAACTCTTCAACTAAATGAGCAATTCTTTCAGTCTTTGCTATTGATCCTTTCTTTTTGTCGAGGACTACATTCGAATAATAGGCATAATACTTTATTACACTGCTTAGTTTAGTTTTTTTTCGAAGTAAGGCTTTAAGACCTTGGGTAACTTCCTTAGAGCTACAAGCTGCAGATTTTGACAATAAGTGGAGGTAAATATTTTGAGCATTTTGTAAATGTTCATCCAACTCCTCATGCAATCCTTCAAATCCCTTACCAATAGCCCGCTGCGCTGTTTGATTCCAATTTTCTGAAGGCAACCTATAGCCTGTTGAAAAATGAGACCTTTTCTCTGCTATAGTTACTCTCATCCATAAAGGATATGAACCATTAAGTTTTCTGTGACGCCTAAGTAAAAAGATACAATTCACAACATTGATTTGATTTACCAAGATATCAATGTTATTAAAACTTAAGTGGTAACCTTCACATGGCCTTGGGGACCTCCTTGGGGACCTCGGCAAATTGAAAACTCAACAGAATAGGAACTCGTGGCTAAAATTAAAACAAATAAAAAAGCCATTTTTGCATAAAATTCAACAAAAATGGCGATTTTTTTAAATAAAGTGGAGCCGGAGGGATTCGAACCCTCGTCCAGACAAAGCGTTTGCAAGCCTTCTACATGTTTATCTTATACTTGAATTTTCGACATCAGGAAGGTGTACAAGCAACCACCATCAGCTTAGCTTCATTAATTTTCGTATCTGATGACTAAAGCGGACCATCAGAACTATCCTACGTTTGGTTAAGGTGACATCATGTGTAGTAGAAATCAACAACGTGACCTAAAAGCTTCTAATCCTAGATTAGGCAGCTAGTGCGAATTGTCTTTCGCCAATTGTATTTGATATCCATTTTTTACGCAGTGAGAGATCAATTCTGCGACATGCTTACTTACCAACTTACTCTCCTGTCAATTCCAGTCGGCCCCATTTTGTCAAACAACTATGTGATCCCTATGGATCATATTTCGCGCAAAGCTAACGAAGTATTGTATAAAGTCTATAATCAGAGAAATAGTTCCATAGATCTCCTTGGTCAATCCCAAAACTTACATCACCTTTGACGCTTCATCCTCCAGACAAACGATATTTATGGGTTTCTCTCTTAGTGCTATGTGGCAATATAAATGCCCAAGATGTCGGAAGGCAAAGATATTTACTGAACCGTTTGAGTTCTCTAAACCGCTTGCCATGCCTACAAGATGCCCACATTGCAACCAAAAGATGGAACCTGAAGTTGGCTTTTACTACGGTGCCATGTTTGTCTCATACATACTATCAGCATGGATGCTACTTCTACCGACACTTTTACTCGTGTTTTACTTTAAGTGGAGTCCTACTGGAGCGATATTCTTTGCTATCTTTCTAGCAGCTTTAGTTTATGTCAGACTACTTAGGGGATCTAGATCTTTATGGTTACATATCAATGTCAAGCATGATCCTGCTGCTGAGGCTAAAGAAGCTCCCACTCAAGGTAAATAAAGTCCGACTACGTTATATTCAAAGCCTCTAATGTTTTCCTAAGGAAATCTGGTTTAATTAGACCTGCGATCTTGATGTACATCCTGTTCTATGGTATATCGATCTTCATTTTGAGGATCCGATAGATAATATAAACCCCTCAGTTTAGATGAAAAAGGAAAGAATAGCCGTTAGTCTTTAAGTAAACATCAAATTGTGAAAAAAGAACTACTCGACAGACTGCTTAAAGAGCATCAGATATGCAAGACCTGTCCATCACCAAGCGAAGTTTCTGACTTCTTCAAGAAGTTGATGGGGCTCTTCTATTTAGACTTTGCAGAAGCACCATTAATCGAGGCGTCACTTATACAGGAGGAAGAAAAACGCCTCATAGCAGTTTTAGAAGATTTGCTTTCGCGAAATCCACTGAATGCAATACTCGGAGTTAAGAAAGTAACTAAAGCCTTCTTCGATGCACTTCCTGAAATATATGAGATGCTCAACAAGGACATAATGGCTATATATGAGGGAGATCCAGCTTGTACAAGTCGACGAGAAGTCATCCGCAGCTACCCAGGATTTTATGCCATTGCAGCTTATAGAATAGCCAACAAAATGCATGCCCTTGAGATCGAAGATCTACCAAGAATTATAACTGAGCATGCCCACAGTCAGACTGGCGTTGACATACATCCAGGAGCAACCATCGGAGCGTCTTTTTGTATAGATCACGGTACAGGTATCGTGATTGGAGAGACTACTTTGATACATGATCATGTTAAAATCTATCAAGGAGTAACACTTGGCGCATTAAGTGTTGACAAGGCTGATGCCGATACCAAGAGACATCCAACGATAGAAAGTAAGTGTGTGCTATATGCTGGCGCCACTATATTAGGTGGAGAGACGATCATAGGTGCTGGCAGTATCATAGGAGGTAATACATGGATCACAAGATCTGTCCCACCCAATTCTAAAATCTACTATCAAGCTACCATGAACAACGAAGATGGTGGAATCGACAAATTAGTATTCAAAGAGTTCGCTAAATAATTAATCATTTGAAGGATAAAAAAACAGTAATATTTGACCTCGGAGGTGTTCTTATAGATTGGAACCCCAAGTATCTCTACAGAAAAATATTTAATGAAGAATCAGAGATCGATTCGTTCTTAGAGAACATCTGTGACATGGCATGGAATGAAGAACAAGATGCAGGTAGAACTCTTCTTGAAGGGACCGCCGTCAAGATTCAGGAATTTCCAGAATATGCAGAACATATAAAAGCATACTATTCTCGATGGACTGAAATGCTCGGAGGCCCGATGCCTGCAACAGTTGAAATCCTGAAGACTCTAAAGGAAGACGACTCTATCGACCTGCTTGCTCTAACTAATTGGTCAGCGGAGACTTTTCCAATTGCTCAGTCAAAATATGACTTTCTAAATTGGTTCAGAGGGATTGTCGTCTCTGGAACCGAGAAAACAAGAAAGCCATTTGATGATATATACTATATCCTTATAGATAGATATGATGTCGCTCCAAAAGACTCCATCTTCATCGATGATAACTTAAGAAACGTGGAAGCTGCAAGATCAATCGGTATTGATGGCATTCACTTTCAATCAGCTGGACAACTGAAGACTGAATTAAAGAATAGAGAAATTCAAGTTTGATATAACCATCTTACTTCTGAAAAGTAATACATGAATAGTCTTTCTAATCTTATAGGTAATACCCCTTTAGTAAAACTTACATCGATCCCTACGAATAAGGGTGTGACCATTTGCGGTAAGCTTGAAGGTCATAATCCCGGTGGAAGTGTAAAAGATCGTGCTGCATATGGCATGATCACAGGTGCTCTTGAACGTGGTGACATAAAGCCAGATGATCGATTAGTAGAAGCGACTTCTGGAAATACAGGAATAGCCTTAGCGATGATTGCGCAACT
>CALHUZ010000071.1 GCA_938039305.1 uncultured Saprospiraceae bacterium | reverse complement strand
AGAGAACGGATATGGTCCGTTGCAAGTTGCAAATATATTTATGAAAGTAGAGTTCAGAAGCGTTTGGAAGAATAGTTGTGATCAATTGGGCAGCTCTATCTGTATTTCAACGGATCAATTGAGCATTTCAACGAGTAAATGCACCTTGGGTGTTAACCTTCGTGGTAGAATCGCGTTATTCCTTTGAGTTGATGATTGAGCTTGTGGTCCGCATAGCTTTCATTTCCCGAAAGGGTGATAGTTGATCTTAAAATAGACCGCAAATAAACATCTACTAACTGGCTTTTCAGATCTATCTAATCTCTTCGATAATGTTAGCTTTGTAGGCTCGTGATATAGCATCATTGGGATATAATAAGACGAATAAATACATGCAGGATATACTTAAGGTGGCTGATGTCAGTAAGACATTTAAGAGTGGAAGTCGGGAGCTTAATGTGCTTTCGGATATCAATTTTGAGATAACAGAAGGCGAAATCGTTGCCATCGTCGGTCCTTCGGGAAGTGGTAAGACTACATTGCTCGGACTCTGTGCAGGGCTCGATAGTCCGACTTCGGGTGACATCCATATCTATGACCAAAAGATCAGTAGTCTTGACGAAAATCAAAAAGCTGCCGTAAGAAATGAGTACGTCGGATTCATATTTCAAAACTTTCAGTTGATCTCAACACTGACGGCGCTCGAAAATGTCATGGTTCCACTTGAGCTGCAAGGCAGAGGTAAAGAAGCAAGACAAAGATCTGAGCATCTTCTGGAACGAGTGGGCCTCGGTGATAGGATGACGCACTATCCCAGCCAATTGTCTGGTGGAGAACAGCAACGTGTGTCTCTTGCAAGAGCATTTTCTAATACTCCGAAATTACTATTCGCAGATGAGCCAACTGGAAATCTCGATGGCGATACAGGTGCCAATGTAGAGCAGCTGCTTTTTGATCTCAATAAAGAACAAGGAACAACACTTGTCATCGTGACACATGATCTTGAACTGGCGCAGAAGGCAGGAAGAATTATAAAACTTAAGTCTGGAAAGATCGTCTCTGATCTGAAGAATCAATAGTATGGCCAATACAATGTTTATATTGAAAACGGCCCTTCGTGATAGCCGCAAAGATATCGGGAAGCTCATGATGTTCATGGCTTCGATCGTATTGGGTATAGCGGCCTTAGTAGCGATTAATTCTTTTAACTATAATCTGGTCTCTGATGTAGATAGCCAAGCGGCGACATTGCTCGGAGCAGATATAGTCATATCGGAAGATAAACAAATACCAGAATCCTTGCGCCTTGTAGCGGATTCTATCCCCGGAGAAAAAGCATCTCAGATACAAATGTTCTCGATGGCTTATCTTCCAGATACGGATGAGACACAGTTTGTGAGTATCAAAGCACTGGAAGGTGGATTTCCTTTTTATGGTGTTATAAAAGCGGAGCCTCAAGAGGCGAGTGAGCGATTCAGAAAGAATCAATCTGTACTCGTAGATGACGGCATGATGATCCAGTACGGACTATCCGTCGGTGATTCTATAAAATTAGGTAAGAGTCTGTTTGCTATCGAAGGCAGATTGAAAAGTGCTTTTGGAAGTGTGGGAGTCGGTGGGAGTTTTGCTCCGACCGTCTATATGTCTAAGGACTATGTAGAAGCCACTGGATTGGTCCAACAAGGTAGTCTTCTTGAATACGAATATTACTACAAAACTCCTGCATCATTTGATGCAGATAAATGGAAAGATGATCATCGCAAGTTGTTCAGAGATGAAAGTTTTAGGATCAATACGATCGCTGATCGTAAAGAGGATCTTGATCGCGCCTTTTCTAATTTAAATAATTTTCTAAATCTTATCGCACTGGTTTCATTGCTGCTCGGATGTATCGGAGTGGCGAGTAGTGTGATGATATATGTAAAAACTAAGATCCCATCCATCGCAGTATTTAGATGTCTGGGGATGAAAGGCAATCAAGCTTTTCTAATTTACTTTTTGCAAATATTCGTTTTGGGTGCCATCGGCGTTGCCGTAGGTGCAGCGCTGGGTAGCTTGATTCAGATGGTTCTTCCAGTACTCTTTAAAGACTTCTTACCGTATGCTGTAGATATGGCGTTCTCGCCTCGTGCAGTGATCGAAGGGGTGACGATAGGTCTTGTGATCACGACGCTCTTTGCATTGGGGCCATTGCTTGGTGTGAGGGATATCAGTCCACTGCAGACACTACGTGTGTCAGATGATGATGGCGTGAAGAGATGGAGTATAGCGAAGGTGCTGGTATATCTGGCGATCGTTGTGAGTATATTCTTGTTCTTAGTAAGACTAACAGGAGCATGGCAAGATGGAGGTGTGATGACCTTTGGATTGATCGTAGCATTCGGCGTTTTAGTCGGTGTTTCTAAACTAATCACGTGGAGTGTACGTAAGTTTTTTCCAAGTGGATGGAGCTATGTATTTAGACAAGGGCTTTCTAATCTCTATAGACCGAATAACCAGACACAGACGCTCTTGCTTTCTATAGGTTTGGGTACTGCTGTGCTGACAACTTTATTTATCATCCAAGGATTGCTGCTCAATAATGTAGCAGCGATGGATGCGGGCAATCAACCGAATACCATCTTGTATGGTATCGAGAAAGAACAAAAGATTCCTTTGGCAGAAATGACAAGGTCATTTGATCTGCCTGTGATTCAGCAAGTGCCGATTGTAACTATGGCACTGGACGGATGGAAAGGAAAGACGAAGAAGGAGTGGATGAAGGATACCTCTCGAACGGCCCGACGATGGGCGATCAATCGAGAAGCAAGAGTTTCTTTTAGAGATTCGCTTACGGCAGAT
>CALHUZ010000070.1 GCA_938039305.1 uncultured Saprospiraceae bacterium | reverse complement strand
TTCAGTGTTTAACAAATTTCTTACTTCACCGTGTATTTTGATTTGCTCGCTGATAGAGTAATCAGCAAAGAGGTTCGCGAGCAAGTAGGAGTCAAGCGTCACTTCTTGGGTTTCGAAGGTGTTATTATCGAAAAATGCATCGGGTCTACTTCCTGCTTGCTTTATTGTCAACCTTATCGCATCGCGGTCACTATATCTATAAGCTAACGACATGTCTACTTGGTGCTTCGGTCTTCGAAGTAGATTCTCTCTTGGTTCTGAACCATCCCTTGAATCTGACTTACCAATTAAGTAGGCGTAAGACATACTGATGTCGAATTGCGAAAAGGAAGTTGATCCACTCAACTCGATACCCGAATCATTCTGTCTCGCAACGTTACTATAACCTGTTGCAAAATCATAGACGATTAATGAATCAACAACTCGATTAAAGTATACTACATCGATCTTTTTAATGATGCCTATATCAGAGAAGGATAGCCCAAGGTTAAGACTCCGGCCAATTTGGGGGTTGAGGTCTGGATTAGCGCCAAATTGCCCATAGAGCTGAAAGAGGTTGGGGGCTTTGAATGATGTGGCCCAATATCCATATGCCTTCACTTGATCAGAAAGCCATCTGCTTGCTCCAATGGAGTAATTCAAGTTACTACCGAAAGTTGTATGATTGTTAAATCGAAGACCAAGCTCTATATTACTTCTCTCTTCGGGGGTATATCGAAGGGACGCATAAGGACTGATTAAAGTCGTTTTAGGATTAAGTATTGCTGCTGTCTCATCAAGCATCTTGTGCGATTGATGATTCACACCGTAAGTGATGGAGGCTACATCAGAAAGGGCACTGTTACCGTAAATATCCAAATTCTGAAATCTTCCGTTGAAGCCGAAAAGCCCAAAATTTGAGTTAAAAACCCTATCGGTTTTGTTAGTGGAGTATGAGCCATTGAACTGCGTACTTCCTATCTCGCCATTCACTGAAACACCTCCTTGAAGCCAATCAGTCTCATAGGTTTCTTCAGAATCAGAAAAAGCACCTCCATCATAATCTCCGTCAAATGTGCTGTATCTAACGAATGGCCGAATAGTCCAAGAAGATGATGGAGACCAAATGATTGATGCACTTCCTCCTGTTCTATCGAATCCATCTTTATCAAAAGAATCGCCTTGAACTTCAAGTGCTTCTGAAATCCCATCAGATCCAGAATAACCAGCGTCCATCTTGAAACCCAGCTTACTTGAAAATGGGACAGAAAGCTGGCCTTGGAGTTTACGAGTATTCAATGATCCGTATGCCGTACGAATGCTTCCAATCGGCTTTAGCTCAGCTTTTGAAGTAGTGATTAAGTTGATAACACCAGCGATGGCATCTGAGCCATAAAGCGCTGATTGACCACCTTTGACGATCTCTATTCTTTCTAATTGAGATAGATTGATGCTTCTTGGATCAAATGTGCCTCCTATACCACTTGGATCGGTAAGCGGAACTCCATCGAGTAAAATCAAAGTGAATTCTCCTGATGCTCCTTGGAGAAAAATACTCTTGTCTTTTGCAGGGTTACTGTATGAGCCGATGACTGACATACCCACTTGTTGATCTAAAAGTACACTAAGGTCATCCGTTATAGATGACTGAATGGCCTCTTTAGAGATGATAATGGTTGGCTTATAGGCCGACTTAAGGGTCGTAGCTTGTCTTGAGTGAGTGATGATTAATGGGGACTCTAATGAGTCTTTGAGGGATGATTCTGACTGACCATAACTGCCTGCAGCCGTTAATAAGCCCACTAAAAGTAGGATTAAGTTGATTTTCATATGAAATAAGAATTAGGAGGATACTCAAGAGCATCCTAACTTTTACACTTGTCACTTTCCATCCGAAGTGAGTCATGCTATCTCAACTGCCGATCTATATAAAGAGCAGTAGCTAAGAATCGAAATCTACATAGGCAGGTCTTCTGACTTACTCCGACTTTATCCAGCCTTCCCATCTAACTAAAGTAGACAGTGGCATGAAGAGATAAAGCATCAAAGAGCTTACAGCAGCGGGGACTGTCCCAGAATTACACTGGGTTCCCTATTAAGAATGAGGACCGTTGTCTCAATCACCTTGTAGCGTGGCGCGAAAGTAACAATTCATTTAAGAACGGCACTGCTTGATGGCTTGGTCCATTATTTTAGCTAATTGCAAGCTATGGTCCCAAGACATATATGGTGATTCTGTAAGGCCCTGACGGATGTAATCAGCACAAGCTATAGCTTCATGATAGAGGCCGTTAGAAGTCATCGGGAGTTCGTATGATTGTTCTCCATCGTCTTTAATAACTTTGAAAGATTCACACATCCAAAAGTTTTTCATCACAATATGACCTTTGGTGCCCGTGATAGTAGCATCATTGATAGTGTTGAGATCTATCGCACAAGAGAGTTGAGCGATTCTTTGATTGCCATAACCAAGAAGGATGGCGCATCTATCTTCCACGTTAAGTGGAGATAGTACTGCAGAGGTACTCATCTCGATTGGGTCGTCTTTAAAAATATCTTGGGCTAAGCTTATAGGATAGATACCGACATCCCAGATCGCTCCAGCTGCAAGTGCTGGATCTATCAAGCGTTCCTTGGGGTCTTCAGGATTCATCCTAAATCCAAAGTCTGCACTGATCTGCTTCACTTCTCCTAAGGCACCTTGGGATATCAAGTCCATCACCTTTCTATAAGCAGGTAAGAAGCGCGACCAAACGGCTTCCATCAAAAATCGATTGTTCCGTTTAGCAGCCTCGACCATCTCTAAGGCTGATTCATGAGAGATGGAGATAGGTTTTTCACATAAGACATGTTTGCCTGCATTAAGAGCTGCGATGGTTAAAGGTGCATGCGAGTTATGAGTGGTATTGATATATACTATCTCTACGTCCTTATCGGCAAATAGATCATCGTAATTGTCATATGCCTTCGTAGGAGCTTTCACTCTGTCATATCCCGATCTTGAAGCGATAGCCACTATCTCATGATCGGTATGACTTAGACTCTCTTCAAACTTTCTAGCTATCCTTCCATATCCTGCAAATCCCCATTTCATACGTTCTAGTTTTATTTTAAAAGTGCAGGTAGCTTTTTATTGCTTACCGCAAATTGTAATTGATCTGTGTCGTTTCTGATTTCTGCAGTGAAACTCAGGTCGCCGTCCTTCTTCCGTATTTTTAAAATACCAAAGTTCTTAGTCGGTATAACTTGACCTATGCGATGTCGGTTTTCTTCACTTTTGAAATTTCTGTAAGAATGTGTAAGACCACTTGAAGTGATCTCAAGAAGAGGTTTCTTTTCGTCGCCGAGATTGATGAG
>CALHUZ010000069.1 GCA_938039305.1 uncultured Saprospiraceae bacterium | reverse complement strand
AACTATGGAAAGCCAATATGACTCACGAGCCATCAATTGACATATCGCTCAAAGCTACTTACCTCCCCCATCCAAAGAGGTTAAAGCCACCAGCTCTTTTAGAGCCGCTTCATCCACATCAGCTATATTTCCTTGGGTCTGAACCAGATCAAAGATATTGATGAGTTCTTTGGAAAGACGAGATGGGTCAGATGCATCCATATAAGAATGGACTTCTTTAACGAGATCATGATCAACACCTTCGCCTGTCATCATCCTGTTTAGCAGATTAAGTCCAAGTGCTTCTTCGGTAGTAACGATTCCTTTTTCTTGGATTCTTACTTTGATCAATTTTACAGATTGGGCAATGCTTTTTGCTGATGTCTCGACCGATATTTGTGACTGCTCTTTGCAAGAAACAAACGTCAATAAGAAAGCTGATGCCACTAGTATCCATTGAGATTTGAATATTCCTTTAAGGTTTAAATTCCTTCTAATCATGGTTTTCAATTTTTTAAAATGCCTTTCTGTAACAAGTAAAGTAAAAAGAGAACAAATAAAAAAGGCTCAAGTCAGACTTGAGCCTTTTATTTTATAATTTAAATCGTCTTATACAACTTTAGAAACTCCAGGAATGGCGATCGCATATCTTCCATCTGCATCTGGCATGACTGGAGGATTAGCATCCCATGAGTAGTTTGATGGCGATAGATCAATATTGCTATTGAGCGCTTCATCCCAAGTGACGATCTTACCTGAGTAAGTTGCCATACGTCCCATGATGGCAGTCAAAGTCGCCTTAGCGCCATTTTCTGCATCAGCGTATTTATAATCACCATTTGCGACAGCGGCAAAGAGTTCATTGTGTTCTACTTGATAAGGATTAGGATCATTAGAATCATCATGATCCATGATCGTATGTCCGCTTCTTGTTTTGATAAGCCCAGGCTTAGGTGCGCTTCCATTAGTACCATGGAATGCTTCGCTGACGCGATTCATACAGCCCTTGATATGTCTACACTGACTGAACATACGTGATCCATCAGCGTACTCATACTCTAAGAAGTGATGGTCGTATATCTCTCCATGATCTTTTCCATCACGTACTTGTCTTCCTCCCATGCCATGCACTTGAGTCGGATATGCTTGATGCACCCAGTTGCCTACATCGAGATTATGGATGTGCTGCTCATTGATATGATCTCCACAAAGCCAATTGAAGTAGTACCAGTTGCGCATCTGATATTCCATCTCTGTCTGTGCAGGTTGCCTCTCTCTTACCCATACTCCAGCTCCATTCCAATATACTCTGGATGATACTATATCACCGATCGCTCCTCCATGAAGCATCTCTACCCAGTTTTTATATACTGTCTGATAGTGTCTCTGAAGACCTACCACGACATTAAGCTTTTTAGCTTTCGCTTTCGCTGCAGCTGCCATGACTTTTCTGACGCCAGGGCCATCTACGGCAAGGGGCTTCTCCATGAATACATGCTTGCCAGCATTCACCGCGGCTTCAAAATGAATAGGTCTAAAACCTGGTGGTGTAGCGATCACCACAACGTCACTCATCTCGATCACTTTCTTATATCCATCAAATCCATGAAACTTTTGGTCTTCAGTAATCGAGATGCGATCACTAAGATCTACTTCATCTCCTGTTGACCAATCCGTAAACTTTGGATCAGTTATCGTCTTATGGCACTTATCAACTTTGTCTTTAAAGGCATCTGCCATAGCTACTAACTGGACATTCTGGCCTGAAAGAAGGGCTTGCACGATGGCTCCAGTTCCTCTACCTCCACAACCGATTAATCCTACCTTGATGGCGTCTGATCCGGTGATAAAAGACTTGGCAGATATCTGTTCTACTGGCAGTGCCGAAGCTCCTGCTATGACACCTGCAGTATGCAGAAATCCTCTTCTACTTTGCTTTTTCATAAATTTTAGATTTTCATAGATGATTAGTACAGTCCTAATATATCAAGAATTTCAGAAAAGACAGGTCCTCATCAGCTTTTTCTAACTGCATGATTAACAGTTTTGAATAGTGGACTTTGACTTAAAAGTACGATTGTTGTAGGTACATACGTTATTTCTATCCCTTGAGACAATGTCTATTCATATGGCTTTCGTTGGTTTGCTCTTTCGCAAATGGTCAAGTGCCCAGCGCGCTTGGACTCAGCCCATATAGTGGTATATCAAGAATTCATATCAATCCTTCCTTAGGTATACAATCGGCTTATAAGTGGGATGCAACCTTAACAGGGGCTCATATATTTGGTCAAAGTGACTATGCCTTCATTAGAAAAGCAAATCTCCTAAATCTATCTTCTGCTCTTACTGACGCACAAGTGATAGATGCTCAGTCAGAGATACCTGAACAGAGCGATGGCTCCACATCGATCATATTTGATGAAGATGGCGGCAGCAAGATGATGTATCTAAGAGGTTCTATAACGGGACCATCTGTCACTTTTAACCTTGGATCATCGACAAGAGTCGGACTCTTTTCTAATCTCCGTGGTCATCTATCCTCATCTGATATACCTGAAAACTTCGGCCTCTATGAACTTAACCAATCCTATGTCACCAATATCATAGATATTGATCCTGGCCTTATATCGTATGCCTCTTGGATGGAGATTGGAGCGCATATATCTAAACGCATAGAAAACATAACATTTGGTGCCAACATAAAAATTCTGCGCGGTCATGAAGGTGGATATATCGATAGTAATGTAGATGTCGATTATGGCTTCGTGGATAGCATCATCAGTGTGGCAGGTGTGCTTGATTATGACATCGCCTTTACCAATAGTTCTATCAATACCAATAGTCTTGAAACTAACTTCAATGGTGGTGGCATCGGATTAGATTTTGGAGTATCGTACCAAACCGAGCTATTTCAGGTAGGCGCTTCACTCATGGATATTGGTGTTATCCAGTATAATTCTAATGTAGAGATTTATACATCAGATATTCTTTCTTCTATCACTGATGTTAGAACTCAAGATTTTAGAAACTTCTCGACACTAAGATCTTTCATGGATCAATTGCAAAATGATCTGAGTCTCACTCCTGATAA
>CALHUZ010000068.1 GCA_938039305.1 uncultured Saprospiraceae bacterium | reverse complement strand
TCTATTTATGATCTTATTATATCCAAATTGTAATCGTAAGTCTGATGTCCTGTGAAATGTTCTGCAACTGCACAAATGACAAAATATATTTCTGTATCTGCAGAAGAAACACTTTTTGTGATTGAACCATTAAGCGCGTTATTCATCGGGACTTTGTCATAAGTGACAGTACCACTTATGTCTTTTGTCACAAGCCGGGCTTCAAAGTGAGATGCTGCACCATCTGATCCTAAACTCGCTCCTTCGAGGTTGAAGGTATAAATAGCTGCTTGATTGTTATTGACCTTAATCACGTTGTAACTCCATCCTCGTGGTTTATAATTAGGGCTAGGCGTAAAAGTACTACTCGTGCCTGCATCTGTTAGCTCTAAAGCAAAAGGATGTGCTTGATCAGAGGGGGCCATATCAATAAAACTCTGTGTTACTGCATTTGCAGCAGCTATTTGATCGTCACTTAAATATTCAAACCCTCCAGTATTAGCAGCTGCCCAATCTGCAAAGTGGGCTCTCAAAGTATCACCACCGATCTCCCTATAATGATATTCTTGAGGGAGATATGGAGTATCATTATAAAATCCATCAGTAATGACTTTTGGGTCTATTCCTTTGTCAACAGTTAAATATTTAAAATAAGATTGTAGCCCATACGGTTGGATAGCCCAAAGTAAGCCGTTGTAATCTCCAGGAGCATGATTATTATATGCATGCCATAAGGCTAATTGTGGGTTCTGAGCTTTTGCCAAAGATTCTTGGAAGACACTACTCTTATTGGGCAACTGGGTTGTGGTATACCATTGGGCGGTTGCTTCTACATACCATTCTGAATCTCCAGAATAAGCAAAGTTGGGTTTGTTACCAGTAAACTGAAATAAATGAAAGCCCTCATGTAGCAAATAAGTAGAGTCTGTAGCAAGATTGGCGGGAGCTGTATAATGAGGCATTTGCCATCTATCTCTTCCTACTCCTGCCGCCCAGCCATCTGGAAATGCATCTTGACTACCATGATGGATATATATATTGACGTAATATCCGAAGGTAGGGTTCGGCGGATCTTTCATGTTCAGATTGTTAAGTACATCATCTCTTACTCCTTCCAATGTCTGCACTATGTCTTGAGCATCTGCGAGGTGATCAAACTCTGGATACCACCAAACGGCCCAGATCCCTTCTGTATAGACTTCTAAATCTTCTTGAGGGCCAAACATGGTACGAAGTTTTAGATGATCGAGATTATCGTCTCCTATGCAAACTTCATCATGCCATATAATCTCACTGCTTGCATCAGAGATAAAGTATTCTGCACTGGCAGGAAGATCAAAGAGCAGGAGGTCGGCATCCGCTTCGTTTATGAGTGATGAGCCGTTTGTTACAGTGATGCCAATAACGTCGGTTTCTAATATATCAAGACATGCTGTTGATGTATTGATGAACTGTGCACCCTGATCTATACTGATGCCTCCACCGCTACCTTCGATTACAGATAACCTTGTCTCCTCATGATTTGTCCATTTGCTATTAGCGCCGACGAGCTCAATGGCTTTGTTATCGGTATCGCTTAGGTCTGAGTTGATGACTTTAATAAAGCCTTCATTATCAATTGAAGCAGACGGATTTGCAATACTTTTGATACCAGATTTATCTGCGTTTTTTATCAGGATCTTGCCATGGTTAAAGATAGAGCCTCCATTGTTAATTAATAAATGGTCATTGTCAGGATGTAGAGAACCATCTAATTCTAATAACTGTTCGTTAATCCCAATGGTAAGTCTGGTGTTAGGGCCTAACTCTAATTTGCCAAAGGGAGTACCTAAGTCTATATCATAATAAACGACGTTATTAGCTCCGAGATTTATCCAATCACCGGTTTGTGGTATACCTTCTGGACACCAATTAATTGGATTACTCCATTTGTCATCTACAGAGCCATTCCAAAACTTATCTTCGTTTAATCCAGTAGGGCAATTATAATTTTCAATACTCCAACCTATAGAGCGGTTACAACCATTAGCGCTAGGGTCGTTAACCACTACAATTAGACTGGTTACTCCATATGGTAAGGCAGGTGATGGGGTGAACGTATTATTTAAGTAAGTTCCAGCGGAAACAGATTGGGTAAAGTCAGTATAAATACCCACAATATTAAAAGCAGAGTTTGCACCAAGGTTAAAGGCGTTAGGTATGCTTGTCATTTCTGATGTTAATACCGTCTTTGATATTATTATCTCTTGGTTGTCTATCTGTGAAGTGGCA
Organism: uncultured Saprospiraceae bacterium; assembly: GCA_938039305.1. GTDB lineage: Bacteria > Bacteroidota > Bacteroidia > Chitinophagales > Saprospiraceae > JAJRXG01. The sequence continues at coordinate 2,427 of CALHUZ010000068.1, read as the reverse complement.
AAAGTGCCGTTTGCATCTTCTACAATTCCTTTATTTATTAAGCTCCCAGTTGAAGTGCTTGGCTTTTGCGTTTTTATGACTAACAATCCATCATTTTCGAATGTGCCAGCATTCGTTAGATTGTTAATCAAAAAGAAGATGGCACAAACATCATTAGTTGCTGAAGATTCATTATAAAAACCAGAATATCCCGTACCCGTAGATCCTATGAAGAAAGATCCATTATTATAGAAGTTGCCTGCTTTATGCCATACACCATGCTCTGTGCTATTGGTTACATCTATTTGTCCACCTGGATGGTGAGAGAAATCGGAAGATAATTCGCTGAGGATGCCATTCTTGCCTGCATTGTTTATATTGATATTCCCTCTGTTTTCTAAGATAGATTGATTGAGGATGCCATTGCCACTGGGTGCAGCTATATCTATGTTGCCATAATTAACTAAAGTGCCTGCTGATGTTATTCCATCACCACTGGAATTACTAATGTTAAGCGTCGTACCAGCGTCTAAAGTTAAGGAGGCGCTAGCCTGTATAATGACAGACTTTGCCTCTGCGGTTCCATTCATTATAATAGGAGCTGTACCAATTGATGGGATAATCACATCATCAGATGCAGTGGGTACTCCTGCGCTCCAATTAGATGAAGTATGCCAGTCTGCAGATGTAGATCCGTTCCATGTGGTTTGTCCAAAGCTTATAGAGCTTAGTAGGATTAGGATGGATAGCGTAATATATTGCTTAACATGGTTATGCTTACATATGATCGAAGGATACATGTCATTCATTATTGATTTTGTTTGAGTAATGTTATTTGTATTGTCTAATGATACTTGCAATCGTTACAAATTTCAATAGACAAGATTATTTACATTTATAATATAGCAAATGCCACCTTGTTTTCTTTTTTTAATTCTGAATATCTACTGAAGGGTTCCAGATGACTTCTGCACCAGTGTCGATTCTCAACTTATTACATATGTGTGTATTAATTATAATTGATTCATTTCTTTAGTTCTCAATATCCAAAGTCCCCGTCGGATCAGTTTCTAATTGAGCATTGAGTTGTACATCGAGTGTCTTGCCTACACCTTCGAATCCACCATAGATACGGACATTATAAGGGGCAGGTATGATAACATCGTGACATCTCTCTGGAATGATAAATAGATCCCAGTTATCTCCATCATGCCAGTCCATATTGTCAGTGTTACTGAGGCCTGTATAAGTGATGGTGGTACCAGAAGGGCCAGTATACTCGTAGGCGCCCATATCTATAGTCTCGATAATTCGTGGAACAAATGCCAGATCTTGTGGCTCATTATTATAGCTGTCAAGTCCGGCATCGACAGCAGGTGAGCATCCGTAGAGAGGGGCTAAGCTTACATTAGAGATATATAGTGGATCTTCATTTTTATTACCAGTCCCGGGCCATCCACCTTGTACGATGGAGTAGTCTACGGTGAGATTGGCATTATTGACAATTTCAGTACCGATGCCACCCCACAGGATGCTGTTGTGTATGTCGATGTTGCCATTGTTACCACAGTATATAGTGGCTGCATTAGGAGATTCATTAGCGAAGAAGCTACAGTTAGTGATATTATAATCAGAAGCATTCCCATTGGCCATAATAGCACCGCCTTCGATAAGGGCTTCATTGCCTGTAAATATGGAATTGACTATATCAAAATGTCCATTTTCAGAATAAATAGCACCTCCATTTTCATCAGCTTGATTGTTATTGAAATTACAATTAGAAACTGTTGTAGGTAAGAGCCCTTGTGATAGAAGTGCCCCTCCATTTCTATCAGACGTATTAATGCCAAAGAAGCATCGGTCAAATAATATATCTGATTGATCACTAAAGCAAGCGCCACCATCTAGACCAGCTTGATTGCTTTTAAATGAGCAATTGAAGAACTGAGCACTACTTTGAAAATTATATACTGCTCCGCCACTTGCTACAGCGACATTAAATTGTAGCTCACAATTTCTAAAAGTAGGAGAACTATTATTGTTGTGTATCCCTGCACCAGAATTGTCAAGACCACTTGGGTCAGCATGACCGGCTAAAATCTCGAAGCCATCGAGCACTGCGGTGGCGTCCAGATTATTATTATCATTATGGACAACATGATAGCTATTACCTGCAAGTGAGTTGTCTTGATCTATATCTCCAAATAATATTGTACGGTTAGCATTCCAGTTTCTGTCTGTTAGATCAGGATTACCCGTGTCTGGAAATCCACCGAGGATGCTCAGTTTGTTTTGCATGACGAAAGCTGCAGAACGATCATTATCTGTGTAGCCCACACCTTCGTCAGGGAAATAGAATCCTTCTGCCACCCATATCTGAGTGAATTGTGTTCCGCAGTGAGCACTGATGGCATCTTGTAGAGAGGTGTATGCATCCGTCCATGAGGA
>CALHUZ010000067.1 GCA_938039305.1 uncultured Saprospiraceae bacterium | reverse complement strand
CACTTTGGATATTGCTAAAGTGAGCCTTGACAGTTGATAGTAGCCCTCCAAGTCCATCATGGAGATCTTTCGCTATTCTCGATCGTTCTGCTTCTTGTCCTTCTATCATCGCATTCATAGAGAGTATCTTTTTTTCTTTTTCTAGTTGTTCTATTTTTTGGGATTGAATCAATCCTTGCTGATCAGATAGTAGCCTACTCTGCTTTAACTTACCCCTCATAAAAAAGAATATCATTAATGCGATCAATCCTATCAAAGCAGCGATCGTTCTGAAAAAGTTTTGATTTTTGGTTTTGATCTCTATCTCACTTTTTTGTTCCCTTATTTCTGCATCTTTAAGTGACGTTTCATACTTTGTTTGTAGCTCTTTTACTTCAGCGCTATACTGGATTTGATTCAAAGAATCTCTTTGGTCATAAGCTATCTGCAGAGCTTGAAATCCTTCAGCATTTCTGCCTAAGTCTTTTAGAAGTTGGCTCCTTGAAAAATGAGCGGCATAAGTTCCTTCTAATGATCCTAAAGAATCATACGATTCCAGAGCAGCATCTACTAATTTCAATGCTTTTTTATAATTTTTATTTCTTTGCTCTATTCTAGCTAATCGCATTCCTACCCCTGCAATAGATGAAAGCGAATTAGTACTTTCAAATATGTCATAAGCCTTATAATACTCAGCAAGAGCTTGCTTATCGTCTCCTTTGCCATACCAATAATCGCCAATGTCCCGAGATATACTTGCTGAGGTACTAGTCTTTCCAAATGCAGACATTAGATCCAATGCATCGTTCAAGTAGATAATACTTGAGTCTTTATTTTGCTTGAGATATAATTTCCCTATTTGATGCAAAGCCTTTGCTTGACCTCTTTTATTTTCAAGTACTTTATAAAAGCCCACGGCTTCCGAGTAGTATTTTTTTGCAGTTAAGGTATCGCTTAACTTTAGGTATATTTTCCCAATTGAGATATTTACATTTCCTCGGTAATTATTATTTTGATAATTTGAAACCGTCTTAGCAAGTGAATCAGATTTGAAATAATATTGTAATGCTTCCTTATAATTATATTGTTGTTCGCTTAACGTCCCTATATGATTAAGAGTCATCACTTTGTTGAGTATTGGCACCTTGGGGTTCTGCTCTATCATGCTAAAGCAAACTCCAGCATAATATATGGCACTGTCAAGATCGTTCTGAGCTCTTTTAACAAGACTCAGTTCGTAGTTGATACCAGTCTTAAAATTATCATTGTCTAAATCATCTGCTAATTGCACTTGCTTCTTGAGTTCTTGCTCCGACTTTTCAAATTGCCCTTTCTTAAAATAATGAATGTTACTCAATGCAGCCACTAAAAACCTACCTAATGTATCATTAGTAATCTGAGCTATAGAGTCCATTTTGTCTCTATGAAACAGAGCCTTAGAAGTATCTTGATTAATATATATCCGTGCAACTCTATTATGTGTCAATACTAATTCATGACTCGTTAATTCTTTGTCCAGTTGTGTTAATAAAGAATCTAACTTCCTTTGTCCAGTTAAAGAATGAGTAAAAAACAAGATCAGAACTAAGGAGATACTAAAACGTACGGAAAATATCATGCAATGATTTGATAGCGTGAATAACTACAACAATCCCATTCTTACCCCTTTCATCACAAGATGAGCGGTGTTGCGTGCTTCTAATTTAACAAGAAGATTCTTACGATGCGAAAGAACTGTATGCTCACTGATAAATAATGATTCTGCTATATCTACCGAAGTGTCCCCATTCGCTATGTGTTGTAGTACCTCTTTCTCTCTTGAAGTAACCATGCCGCCCAGTAAGCTGGTGCTCCAGCGATGTGGTTTTCTGATGGTTATTTTACTCGTAGTTGTCATCATGGCCATTACTATATTTACTTCAAGTGTAAATATGAGTGCCAGAATTCATGAGAACCTATATGAATTCATATAAAAGTGAATCAAGCAACACAAAGACTTACCAGCCTCCGACTCCACCGCCGCCTCCGCCTCCGCCAGAAAATCCACCACCGCCACTGCCACCGCCACTACTTTTCGGAGGAGGAGGTGAAGCAGCAGAGCTAACACTTCTGGAGAAATCTCTTCCGAAGTGGTTTGAGAAGTACATGTGGTTAGAGGAGTTGTGCCAGTTAGGACGATACTGCGCCTGATCTAAGATGCTCTTGAACTTATCAGACCATTTGTGTTCGACACCTAAAGCAAATGCATATGGCAATACTGACTCAAAATATTCAGGAGTCATCTCAGGTGGATGGAGTGCATTAAGTCTTTCTCCCTCGACCAATTCGAGATACATCTGAAAGCCTTTAATCCTTGATCTTAAGTCAAGCTTTTTGATCGTCGGTTGTCTGATCAAGTATACATATAAGAAAAAACCCACAAGCCCAGATATGCCAAAGGCAATCAAGACTTTCATATTGATACCTTCTGCATATGCACTCCTGAGTAACACAAATGCTGACAAAACGCCAACTGCAATTGTAATTAAAACAGGAAGCCATAAGAGCCTTCCATTATTTCCTTCATTTATAAAATCGTCGTACTGCGCCGCTAAGTTAGATTTGTGGTTGCCATACGTTCGTTCCACATCCTTATCATATTGGCCATCGATATCGACCTGACTTTTGTTTTTAAATAGTGCTTCGAACAAAGCGGTCTCTTCTCTTGGCAAAGTGTCAGAAGACTCTAACTCTTTAAGCTTGATAAGTGTGTAATATTTAGAACTTGATAGAAATCCACTTTCTTCTTTCTCCTCAATTTTCAAATACCCTTTTATGGCCAGATCTATCAATGAAGCTGTAAACCCCTTAGAGTCATATCTTCCTTTTTTGACATAGATGACAGAGGCTGATGAAAGGTCATCAGGTGTGCGCCAATCTGGCACTGACGCAGGCGTCTGAGGGTCTCTTCCATATCTCCACCAAGTGATGATATAATACGGCATCAATGTTAGAAATCCCAATAAAACTATAATCAGCGTCCCGAATCTATCTACAATAGTAGGCGCCTTCACAACTCCCTTCTGCATACCAACTGCAATGGTCAAACCCTCTCCTGCTTTCAAGGGTTTTGTCGTTTTATAGATCAACGCACCGAGCTCTTCTGTTACAACAAAGTCCTTTCCTTTTTCGCCTAATCTACCTGTATATGCTGACTCTTGCACCATCGCGGCTCCAGGAGGAAGGTAGATAGAGACAGATGCTTGTTCTACAGGCAAGACACTTTCATTCCCGATTGCATTCCAGTATATCTCATCATAATCTTCAAAAAATGCGACTTGGTCAGTTGCCCGATATTTGATTCTATAATTATAATATCCATGTTCTAAGATCACATCTCGTTGTCCCAGATAGAGCATCAGATCACGCCCTTGGCTCTCCGTATGAAATGGCTCATCTTCTCCATCCTTTACCACCTCTATGATATCATAATTCATCCGGACATTACGACCATTCAGATTTCTTCTTACTGGAAGATTTCGAGTGATGCCCCTCTTGATTATATTACCTCCGACATAGACCTCTATGAATTCTGTTATCAGAACTGATCGATCAGTTTGAACTTCGATTTTAGTATCGTAGTTTTTGATGTACTCTTGCTGAGCATCCACCTGAATCTGCAGCGTCAGGCATATTATAAAAATCAGATATTTCAAGTTCATAAATTAGAACTTTACTTCCGGGGCAGAACGTTCACCGGCGTCTTCTATCTCAAAGAATTCTCCTAATTCAAAATTCCCAGTACCTGCAACGATACTACTTGGAAAAGATTCGACAAGGATATTATTCTCCCTGACAGTCGCATTATAATATCGCCTCGCTTTCTCCACATCTCCTTCGATATCTGAGAGCTCTTTCTGAAGATTCAAGAAGGTTGTATTGGCTTTTAGATCTGGATATGCTTCGCTCAAGGCAAATATATTTGCCAGAGCACCATTCAACTGACCTTCCGCTTGCTTAGAAGCCTTTGGGCCATCTGCATTTGCGGCAGCGTTACGAGCTTTAATGACTTGGTCGAAGGTCTCTTGCTCATGCTTAGCATAACCCTTCACTGTCTCAACAAGATTAGGAATCAAGTTATGCCTCTTCTTAAGCTGTACATCTATGCCACTCCATCCCTCTTCCATCATAGAGCGCTTGCGAACCAGCTTGTTGTATATACCGATGAAGTAAAATATAATCAGGGCGGCTAAACCAATAATAACAATGAGCGCTGTTACCATAATATTCTTTTGTTTTTGATTTGTGATGATTGCTTTGCCAATTTACAACTCTTCTTGAGATGAAGCCAACCACTATCTCTTATCTTCGACTAAGTCCAATGATTGATAGATGATCACCTGATTTAGCGTCAGTGTGAAAATGTCAAGCAAAAACTGGCGTAAATAAGTGGCCTTTAAAGGGTTTTTGCGTCTCAAGTAAAAGAAATACAATGCCAACTCATCAACCCGATATCCTGACTGATAAAAAAGAACGTTCTGATTTCTTCATCGCTCTATTTGTCATCCTAATCGCAGGGATTTTCATTACTCAGACTTCTCTTTTCACTTCAAGCTCTGATATAGAGTCACAAGAGGCTTTAGCTTCTGCTGCCATAGTTGATACAGAAGATCTGGGGACTGATATAAAGGACCTTTCTGAATTGACACATTCTGAAGAACCAGAGGTCAAAGCAACGACTCTTGTTCATTCTGACACTAACAAGACTACCCTTTCGAAAAATGTCACTCGTCACTCGTCTTCTCTAACACAAGCAAATGGTGAAATAGACTATGCGCAAGAAACAACAGCTATTGAAGCTGTCAAAGAAGTTTCAACTGAGATAGCATCAGAAGTAAAAGAGGAACTGACTGCTTCTGGCGCTGAAATAAAGGAAAACGTCTCTGATCTTAAAACTGAAGTTCAAGAAGAAATCAAGGAAGTTACAGAGGCAGTTGCAACATCAACTAACAATATCACGTCCAATCTTCAAGCGACAGAAACAGATACTAAGCTAGAACAAGAAAGACAAAATGTGCTCACTTCTGCCATTCAAGAATCTAATAGTAAAGTGACGGATAAAAAGGACTGCGTCATAGCAATCGGACTATACCGTGAGCAAAAGAACATAAAGGTTCTGTCTAACAGACTTGAACTCGAAGGGTACGATGTGTTTAGCAAACCAATCAAAAGCATGACACAGATCGGTGTATACATCTCCTGCGACCCAGTCATATCAAAGAGTGTACTTAGCGAGATCAGAGAGATCTATGCCAAAGATGCTTTTATAGTTGAGTGATATCACAACT
>CALHUZ010000066.1 GCA_938039305.1 uncultured Saprospiraceae bacterium | reverse complement strand
ATGTGCTGTCGCTATCTCTTCAAAATCATGATCCTCTCCACCTGAAACAAATACAGGTACCACATGATAATCGGGATAGGCAGAATTAAGTTGTTTGGCCAAAGAGATGACACTACATATCTTATATATAAAGTAAAGCGGCCCTGTAAGCAATGATGGCTGATGCGCTGTGATAACGGTGAAAGTCTTTTCTGAAGAGAGCGACTGTATATTTGTCAAGGTTGCTTCAGATGCCGAAATATCTTTATAGTCAGCCGATAATTCTTGAACCAGCAATGCTCTGTCGATGGCATACTGACTGCGATCTTCAAAGACTTGCTCGAAGGCATTTAAGGACACTTCATACTTCGTAAATGGTCTAAGTCTATCATCTCCTCGTTGATAAGCTTTGTCTCGCTCAGATAATTGTGGCACATCCTCAAATGAGATCTCTTCTTTTCTATATATCAATTGCTCTTGTATTTAGACTATTAAGTAAGCGATTAGAACGCCTTTAAAGTATAATAGATCACAAAACAAACCAATAAAATTATCTTGCGTCTTTTCTAAGTCAATTTATATTTTCTGATTTGCGAAGGAGGTAGATCAAATTCAAGTAAGACTACCTTGTCCATGTGTACAGTAGTACTTAATTGAATAAGCTCTATGTAGATGGTGATGGCTATGTAGCCAAAGAGTACTCTCTAGCAAGAATATCCATAGGTATGTGCAGATGCGTGTGAATCTTCCTGATCATTGGTAACGTCATCTTTCTTTTGCGATTAAGTATTTCCGATGCTCTTGTTTTGTATCCTATAATATTACCCAAGTCTGTTGTTGTTAGTTTTAGTGCTTCCATACGCTTCTTCAGAAAGTCGATAGGGTCATCTTCTGACGGCATAGGGTAGTACTTATCTTCGTAGGCTTCAATCAGAATGGATAGTAGTTCAGCTCTTTCTCCTTCAGGAGTATTATTATCCGCATCGAAAATAGGCTCTAACTCTTTCAGCGCTTTTTCATAGTCATCCTCTGTTCTTATAGGTCTGATCTTATCTGTTGTTCTCATAGTCGTAGCTCTTGAATTAAAATTGATTAATGGTTCTTGCATCTATCTTGTCATACTGTGCATGTGTTCCAATAAACTTAATGTACAACCTCTGAGCTTCATAATTTACATGTACAATTAAGCGATAGTGATTTTCTTTTATGTGGAAAATCACTCTGTTGTCTGGCAAAAGGACGCAATGCGGAAATGAGTCTCTCAAATCTTGAGGTGTTAAATATTCTCCTTTTCTAACTTCATAAAACCAAGTCGTTAGTGATGGGTTAATATCGGTGTGTTTCGTTCCAAATTCAATCAAACTACGCCGCGATATTATCCTCATAACGTTATAAAGATACAAATAGTTACCGTAATGGTAACTATTTCGACTCGCAAAACAAACCAATAAAATTATCTTGCGTCTTTTCTAAGTCATTTTATCTTTCTATTATCTGACATGTTAAGATACTTTATCAAAAAACTAGGGTACGGCGTTTTGGTCTTGCTGCTGGTGACGATCATCGTATCTTCTATTGTATACCTGTCTCCAGTTGATCCTACGAGATTGACATTTGGGCAACGAATGGATGAAAGTACAGTTGAGTTGAAGCGCGAACAACTTGGTCTTGATCTTCCGCTTCATCTGCAAGTCATCGGTTATCTCGGAGATGTATCACCCTTTCTTATTTGCCGTGAGCAAAGTTGGAAAGACGAGTATCAAGGATCGTATATGACAATTGGTTCAACCGCTATAGGTATCAAAAAGCCATACCTCCGAGACTCATACCAATCAGGTCGATCAGTGAATGAAATCATCTTAGACGCTTTTCCCAATACACTCTACCTTACCATGGCCGCTATGTTGTTGGCCATTGTGATCGGTATATTCTTTGGTATAGTCGCTGCTCTTTTCAAAGGAACCTGGATAGATAACGCAGTTATTTTCATTAGCACACTTGGATATTCTGTGCCTTCTTATGTTACAGCGATTGTCTTAGGAGTGATCTTCGGGTATTACTTACGGACTTATACGGGGCTTAATATCCAAGGAAGTCTCTATGAGCTTGATGATTTGGGTGATGATATAGTGGTGTGGAAGAATTTACTGCTTCCTGCGATTGCTTTAGGGATAAGACCTATAGCGATTGTCACACAGCTGATGCGATCGAGTATGATAGAAGTTATGGAAGAGAAGTACGTGCAAGCTGCTCGGGCTAAGGGTTTGTCTTCAATCCAAGTTATAAAGTCGCACATATTGAAGAACGCGTTGAACCCCGTTATTACCGCTTTAAGTGGTTGGTTTGCAGCGTTATTAGCAGGTGCATTTTTTGTTGAGTTTATATTTAATTTTAAAGGCTTAGGATTTATCACCGTAAATGCCTTGCTCAACTATGATATACCTGTAGTTTTGGGGGCATTATTATTCACGAGTTCATTATTCATTATGATCAATATCCTTGTTGATGTGATCTATGGAGTACTGGACCCACGAATAAAACTTAATTCTTAAGAATTATACCAGTTTGAAGGATACAAAGAGATATGGACAGAGAGGCGTCTCAGCCTCAAAAAGCGAAGTACATGAAGCGATAGCTCATATGGACAAAGGGCTATATCCTATGGCCTTTTGTAAGATACTTCCAGACCTCGTAGGAGGAGATGACGAGTATTGTAACATCATGCACGCAGATACTGCGGGAACGAAGACAAGCCTTGCTTACCTATACTGGAAGGAGACAGGTGATCTGTCTGTCTGGGCTGGGGTAGTACAAGATGCCATCGTGATGAATGTGGATGACATGGCTTGTACGGGATGTATCGACAACATAGTCATCTCATCAACTATAGGACGTAACAAGTCGCTGATACCAGGTTCTGTTCTTAAAGAGGTGATACAAGGCAGCCAGACATTTTTTGAAAAATTAAAGAAGCACGACATCTTCCT
>CALHUZ010000065.1 GCA_938039305.1 uncultured Saprospiraceae bacterium | reverse complement strand
TCCGCTATGCACGGCACTGGCCTTCACTCCGAGCTGGAGTAGGGCGGCTACCTGATCTTCCATCAAGGCGATCAGTGGAGAGATCACAATAGTCAAATCAGGGAGGAGCATGGCTGGTAACTGAAAGCAAAGTGACTTGCCACCACCTGTAGGCATGATGACCATTTGATCTTTGCCTTCCATCAACCCATCTACTATATCTTCTTGGCCTTCGCGAAACGTATGATAACCATACACTTCTAATAACTTATCTCTCGTCACTTGACTCATACGGGCAAGGTAGTAGGATTGTCAGAATTAGTCCTACAAATGATTCATCAAAGACATATTGATTCGTCTAACCTCTGTTTCCTCTTCTTCCTCTGGGAGGACGGCCACCTGGCGGAGGACCTGGCCTTCTTTGTTCTTTGAACTCGCCCTTTAGGCATCTTCCTACGTAAGGGAATTCATTAGTTACGATGTACGTGTATTGTCCATTAAGCTCTAATCCATTGCATTCATCAAGATCACCAAGGCCATTGACATACTCCCAGTCTGTATCGAATGTCCCTGGTTCAACAGATGGAAGATCTATCTCCTTTTCAGAAAATGGATTGGAGTAAGTACAGTCTGTACCTTCTCGTACTTGATCAATGAGCCTAAAGCTTGAAGCAAATACTCCACTTTTAGAATGATAAATCGGAAAGCCGTCATGTGCAAATCCGATGTGTACAAGATCCTGTCCTGTATCAAACTCTTTGATCAAAGCAGGAGCAACACCATGATAATGATACGCACCATTAGGTTGCACATGTGCTAAGTTATCATCGAGTCCAAGGTTGATCAGATCTTGAATTCCTTCCACTCTATAATTCTCTCCACTTTCGCATCTGATCACTTCTGCTGTCTGTGGTTCGAACTTAACACCATTGAGAGCTATGCCTGGTTCTCGGACCCAGCGCGCTTCACCTGTCCATACTGGATGCAGAGGTATTTTGTGTGTGACACTTTGAGCTTTAATAGTATTGGGATTTCCCTTACGGGGAAATGTTCCTGTATCGTGATTAGGAAGCGCATTAGTTTTCATGATGCGATTGTTATCATCAATTGTCACAGTAGTTTGAGTGCCGTATGATTCATCAATGATGCTGTATGGGCCGAAGTATCCATCTTTGCTATCCGCAGTGATAGATAACTCTTTGTTGTCAGTTTTAGTGAGTACGCGACTGGTTGTTTTGTTGCATGCCGCAGTTGATGTTAGAGAGAGCAATAGAGAAGTGATGAAGATATTCATAGGCTATGATCGTTTAGATGTTCATAAGATAAAGAGCTTTACTCACAGATTGTAATCACTTGTATGCTATTATTTTGTTTTATTTAACGCTTCAATTAATTGATATGAACTACAATGCTGTTAGTATCCGAACATTCATAGGTGCAAAGAACTATGATGAATCCAGGAGATTCTATAAAGAACTGGGATGGAAGGAGACTGTCTTGTTTGATAACATGGTGGTGTTTGAAGTCAATGACAATCTCTCGTTTTACTTGCAAGACTATTATCTAAAAGACTGGATAAATAACTCTATGGTCTTCTTAGAAGTCGATGACGTAGAAGTTTGTTATGAGGAAATAAAAGCCAAAGGGCTCGTTGATAAGTATAAGTACGTGCGACTTACAGATATCAAGACATTAGAGTGGGGTAGGGAGTTCTTTCTTCATGATCCAAGTGGAGTGCTTTGGCACTTTGGGAGTTTTGTGGAGGATGTTTAATGTGCTTATGTGTTGAATTAATAATCTTGAACTCTTGATCTTGATACTTGCTCTTGATGCTTGAACTTCAAAGAATACAATGATTCTTGGCATGCATTTTTGACCAAAGACAAGCTATTAAATTTAAATATTAAGTTTAACAACCAATGTGGACCTGTCCAACATGTAATCGACCGTTCAAAAAGAATAACCAGTCTCATGGCTGCCACATATTAACTGTGAAAGCTCTCCTTTCTAAAAGAAGCCCTTTTATTCAAGAGTTGTATCAAGTGTTTGATGCTCAAATTGTATTTGAAGATAGCCGAAGAGAAGTCGTGCTTCCTGATGTGATTTTTTATAAAATAGAAAGCACTTTCCTCACAGTTAAGTTGAAAACAAAGTGGATCGATATCAACTTTTTCAATGATGAATTGATTGATCATTCGATCATTAAAAAATCCAAACAAACTTCGAAGAATAGGTTTGTTCACGTTGTCTCAATTGACGCAACTGAAGACATAAATCAAGAGCTCTTAGACTGGATACGAAATTCTTATCAGTTAATTAAAAGCTCTTGAAAAAAAGCATGCAATGGGCAAAAGCCACATTGTCAAGGCTTGTATACAAAACATACATTTGAACGGCGGGCGTGGTCTGCCGCATGATGTGGGTCGGTGTGATGACGCCTTGGCGGGTTGGATTCAGGCGGCGAGTCTTTTGCTGACTTTTTGACGACGGAAAAAGTCAGGAATGATTAAAGGAAAATTGAAGTTAGAATATTTATTACAATGTCAATAAGCATACAATTATATAATAAAATATTTAGCCCTTGGCTGCAACACATCCACAGCTTGTCTAAAAAAGAATATTTATTAATTATAATGAAGTCTGCAGAACGCAGTTCATCAACAGCGCTTAATAAACTGGCAAATAATCCAATGCAGCAAGAATCTGACACAACACAATCAGAGCCCCACATGTGAAGATGACAAGTAACATCGGCTTCCCACCCCAAAGCTGGAATCCTGCATACTCTCTGGTCGCTCTTACTTTCCATATCATCAATAATGGAACGAGTATGTATGAAAAAGCCATCGCCAAACCTGCATATCCTATGGCTACAATAAAACCATGTGGAAAGAAGAAACTGGCTATGCCAGGAGGTAAGAAGGTGAGACAAGCAGTACGGAACCGCCCTTTGGCATCATCTGTAAAATGACAGAGATCTGCGATATAATCGAACAGACCAAGGCTGACACCTAAGAACGAGCTGATAATTGCAACATTAGAAAATGCAGAAAGTGCAAGGTTGATGAAAGGGTGATCATTATCTTTAGTGAGTGCACTAACTAAATCACCCATATTGCCACCAGCTGCATTGATAGCTATATAATCTGATCTTGGTATAACACCAAAGCATATAATGATAAAAACAACATAGATGACTAATCCTATTAGCGATCCAGATAGTATACTCTTTCTTACTTTCTGTGGCTCCTTGCCATAAAACTTATACAAACTGGGTACTAATGAAGCAAACCCAAAGGCAGTCAAATAGTAGGGTAGAGCCATCCATAGGTAAGATGTATACGCTGCATCAGATTGTCCATGATTAAACAAGTTAGCCACTTCTACATTT
>CALHUZ010000064.1 GCA_938039305.1 uncultured Saprospiraceae bacterium | reverse complement strand
ATGACTTTCATTCAAAGAGTCACCAAGGCTTACATTTCCATCAAATACTTCTATCTCATATCTACTTGGATCAACGACTGCATTTAAAAATACAGAGCTCAAAGTGACCTTCGCTTTACAATCTGTTCCTAACGTGACATTCACATTTCCTGAACATGCTAAGCTTTCACTTTCACATCCTTGAATCAAGACAAGACCTGGTGAAGTATCTTCAAATGCTCCAGCATTAGCACCAGAAGTTATTGTACCACCAGCAATGGCTGATACAACTCTCGTCGCGAAACCTAAAGTATCTCCTACTTCAAATGAAACATCTACTGAAATACACTCATCAGGGCCAAGAGATGGCCGAGTTGAGAATAAACTATCATTGGTAGTTGCGTTATAAGTATTATTAAGTTGACCGCCGAAGACACTTCCACTGCCTGATATTACAGATCCAAAAACAGAGCCTGAACCGGCTAATGCGGTCAAACTTCCCGTTAATGATCCAAAAGGAGGTGTGCCGATTTGAGTAGCTAAGTCAAAATTGATTTGGATTCTATTCAATGTATCTAAACCGTCATTTTTTATCGTGTATCTAACTCTAATATCAGTGTTGCCAGCGGTAGCTGATGGAGTCTTAGAAATAATCACAACACTTGTGATCAATTCAGGCATCACTAGATCTTCTTGCCAAGTCATTGGTATATAATCGGACCAATTATCAGAAGGAGAAATTGATGGATTATCTCCAGTCGCAAATGATGCAATCACGCACAACAAGCTGAACGAGCATATCATGAAGACTTTCTTCATGCGATTCATTCTAATGAGAAGAGATACCTCTGCCTCCTTGAAAAGATAGATTGAGAACATAATTACTTAGGTTAAAATTGGTAAAGTATAGTCTGGTCTAGGTTCTGTATCTGTTAGAATTTGTCAGTGACACTTCCTTTCAAACAGCTGATATCATCCTTTGTAAGTCTCAATAAGAGACTCATAAAGTCAATGGATCAACTGACTTTTACAGAATTATCTAACTCAGGGTTCTTTACTGGATGGGATGAGAAAAGAGTCGATTAGAGTTCCTTTCGCAGAGCAAATATAGATATATTACTGACATATAGCACATTACACTTTAAAAAAAATCGTAATATGTTAATATGAGTGTATTTGTGAGCATATGTATGCTATCATACCCTCATACTTTCCTTAAGTTGTGGAGGAGCCACTAAATAATCGCAAATTTGCTGCGTTATGAGTGTCGGTCAGAGCAAACAGATCATATTGATTGAAGCGTTATGCCTTGACAATCGTTATATGTATATGAAAAAGGTATTTTTTATCCTGCTTACAATAAGTGGGTTCTTAACATGTGTATCGTCATGCACAAGTGATGACTCTTGTAATAGTGGAGAAGTAAGCATTCAGGACTTACAAGACTTCGGTTGTAACAATACTGCATTCTCAATGACAGTAGCTACACTCAATGATTTTGAACTTATCAGAACTCAAGAAGACTACGATAGGCACATCTCAGCGAAGTGTACCCCATTGATAGATTGGACAGGGTCTGATATGATTGCAGGTATGATCCAATTAAATCAAGGGCTTAGCTCCATAGACAAGGTACTTGTCATGAATTGTGCACAAAACACATTGACACTTTCTATCACCATAATGACAAGTGCCACCTTAGACGCGCCAAACGTGAGCTTCAACGCTATCATTCCTAAGATTAAAGATGAGCAGAACCTTTTTGTTGATTTTAACATCAGTGGCTAGTCAAAGAAGCAGTCTTAATTAAGTCCGTTGTTCTTTTTTGCCAATATTCTCTACGCTCTACTCTATGTCATTAGAGAATTGTAGAGATTCCTATTATCTTTTCGCTGTCGAAACTAACAACGTGAAAAGATGGTAAAGATTGATGATCAATTAACAACCCCGATTGAGTACTTCTACAGATGGGAGAAAGAAAGAGCTGACGAGAACTTCTTAAGACAACCTTATGGAGATCAGTGGAAAACCTGGACATATAAAGAAGCCGGACAAGAAGCCAGAAAAATGGCGTCTGCACTCAGAGGTTTAGGACTTGAAAAAGGGGATCACATCGCTCTTATATCTAAGAACTGTCATCAATGGGTATTAGCCGACCTTGCCATCATGATGGCTGGGTTAGTATCAGTACCACTATATCCAAGTCTCGATAAGGGGCAACTTAGTGTCGTACTCGAGCAAAGTGATAGCAAGGCCATTATAGTTGGTAAGCTAGAAAAATGGGATGATAAGAAGGATGGCATTCCTGCAGATATGCCTATCATCAAATTTTCAAAATATCCAGCAAGCGTTGATATAGACAAAGGCACGGCATGGGAGGACCTAATAGCCTCTAATGAACCGATGCAAGATGTTCATACACCTCAATTAGATGATGACTGGACGATCATATATACATCAGGTACAACTGGAACGCCAAAAGGAGTCGTTCATACTTATATGAGCCCGGCCACTGTAGCTAGAAGCGAAGAGCTCAATAATAATCTTGCATTCTTCACACCAAAGAGAACAAGGTTTTTCTCATTTCTTCCTTTAAATCATATCGCAGAACGAACGGCTGTAGAGATTGGAGCTTTGATGAGTGGTGGATCTATGTCATTTGCGGAAAGCATAGATACATTTGCTAAAAACCTTCAGGAGACAAGTCCTACCTTCTTTTTTGCTGTCCCAAGGCTTTGGAAAAAATTTGAGCAAGGTATACTAGGTAAGATGCCTCAAAAGAAACTTAACACCCTACTCTCTATCCCTTTCGTATCCGGTATGGTAAAGTCCAAGATCAGAAAAGGTCTGGGTCTAAATGATGCCCTTTGCTTGATCACAGGAGCTTCAATGACCCCTGAAAGTCTAAAGCAATGGTATTTTAAACTTGGCCTTAACCTAAGAGAAGGATACGGCATGACCGAAAATATGGGTGCTTTTTCTAACATGCCAGCAGGAGGTCACAGACCGAATACAGTTGGTAAAGTTGTAGCTAATTGCGAATGCCGTATAGACCCTGACACCCAAGAGATCATGATGAAGACTCCTTGGACAATGAAATCATATTATAAGGATCCGGAACTTACGAAAGAAACGATCGTAGACGGCTGGCTACATAGTGGTGATAAAGGCACTTTAGATGCAGATGGATATATCAAGATCATAGGACGAGTGAAGGACGCTTTCAAAACTGCAAAAGGCAAGTTCATCGTTCCTACCATCATCGAAGAGAAGTTTAGTACTTGTCCATTGATAGAACAGATATGTGTGACTGGATTAGGAACAGCCCAACCAGTAGCACTTGTTAATCTTTCGGAGAGTTGCGCAAAGCTTTCTAAAGAAGATATAAAGTCTAAGTTGACAGAGGAATTAGACACCGTCAACAAAAAGCTCCATGCTCATGAGCGCATCGCTTCAATAGTCGTAACTCAAGATGTCTGGACCGACGAGAACAAGTTGCTGACTCCAACAATGAAGATTAAGCGTGGCTCTATCAATGATAGATATGGCGAAATGATGAATAGCTGGTGTGATGATAAAGAATGTATCATCTGGGAGTAAAGTAATATTGCAATCTATCATAATTTACAAAATCGTAGATGGCTCTTAGTCATCTATGGAAAGTGTAATCACGAAAATAATGACACTACCAGAAGAGTTGCTAGAGCTTATGCGGTCGACAGACCCAACTGGCAAGGCACAGTTCCCTCCAGAAGTAGCGAAGTATATTCCTTCTGAGTTTATAGAGTATAAAAAAGGAGAATCTCTAAAGTTGAGATTTAAAATCAAGAAAGAGTTTAACAACCCTTTCAACATTACATTTGGCGGAGTATATGGTATGTTTTTCGATGCTGTATTTGGCCCTTTCTCAGGTTTGGAAGCTCAAAAGCCTACCACTTCACTTGACATGAATATCACCTTTTTGAAATCACTCTCTGTTGCAGATGAGTATGTGGACATCACTGCTAAGGTTATATCTAAGAGTAAGACATTCTTGATACTACAAGGTGAAGCACATAATTCAAAAGGAGATTTAGTGGCTACATGCAATAGTCGAATGATGGTGGTAGACATGTCTCGTATGAGCAGGACTAAGCCAAGCTAAGTATTCTAATTTCAATACTTTAAAAGAAAGAAGATGATCAAACTACTTCCCCACATAGAATCTGATCAATATATCTTTAGCTCACTACCGTCTTTGCCGATTAGCATCAAGCCACTAATGATGTTTCAAGAAAAAGAAGGAACGACTTATATCTTGAAGTTATCAGATGCGGAGGCATTAGGCATAGAGTATGCTCAAAAGTGGTCTTGGATATCACTTGGTTATCATAGTGACTTAGAGATGACCGGACTTACAGCTGCTATTTCAAAAATCCTGGGGATTGAAAAGATTCCATGTAATATCGTAGCAGCTTTTCATCACGACCATATCTTTGTACCATTTGATAAGGCACAAAGAGCATGCTCTTTGATCAATGTTGTAGAGTTATAATCTTGAAAATAGATCTTAATGAAATTATGACTTACTTAAAAAAGAAAGGTTCTTGTTTCTAATTAGAAACAAGAACCTTTCTTTTTTATTTCGTTATTCTAATTTAGAATTATCTCACTCTAAGCATCGTCCCTTGAAACACAGAATCTTCTGATATTAACCTATAGATTAGTAGCCCTCTTGCATCACCAAGATTACTATCATCCAAAATTATATCATGAGTTCCTTTTGCTAAGTTGACACTCTTGTCATAGATCTTTCTTCCGTCTATACTGTATATCTCAAGTGATCCTTCGAGAGATTTCTTCGAAGTCCATCTAAGCCTTGTCTGATCAT
>CALHUZ010000063.1 GCA_938039305.1 uncultured Saprospiraceae bacterium | reverse complement strand
AAACTATAAATAAAAAGAGAGCGCAAGTCTTTTAAAGTGAATTAGCGTAAAATAAAATTAGACATTTTTATATGCAGAAACAAAAAGAAGCGCGAGGAAGCCGAAATAGAGGGTGCGGGTGCCTGCCGCGTGCGCGGGTATTATTTCGGGAGCTTTTTTTTGGCGAAAGAAAAAAAATGAACGTATGCTAAGATTTACGATGAAGCTTAGTTACCACACTTTGAATGGCATAGCTACCTAAAGAAAAATTATTCTAAAGTCTTTAACATATCTTCCCACAGCTTTCCTTGACTCCATTTTTTGAAAAGACCAAAGTGGCCAATGGATTCAAAATTATATTCTGAAGGCTCGATGAGTCTGGTTGTTACGTTGGAATTTGGAAATGATTTTTGAAAGTTAGGGATGGTTAAGGGTGTTGCCATGTGGTCGTCTGCGAAAAATATGGCAGTGATCCTTTTATCAACTTCTTTATAAAAAGTGTTTTCTAATTTGCGATTCATATAGTCTGCCATGAGCGAATTTTGCTGACTATTGCGCCACCAATCTTCTGCTACTCCTCGCGGCCAATCATGTCCCAGACCAAATCTTCCTGGGACATAACCGAAGAGCTTTAGGTTAATCGGAAAAAACATATTTGACGAAAGGCTGATCTTTCTGCGATATGAAGGCTTGAAGTTATTCCAATTTCCAGAAGAGCTGGCTACTACTGTGATCTTATCAAATAGAGACCAATTAGACATTAAGCCCAGTATCTGTCCACCCATAGAATGTGCAAAGAGATGAACCGGTAGATCTGGATACTCTTTCTTAATCCAGTTCAAGACTGCAGTAGCATCATATAGACCCCAATCGGATATAGACGCTGCGTAACCTTTTAGGTTAGCGGGCCGAGAAGCACCCACTCCTCTGTAGTCAAACAAGACGACGACGTAACCTTGCTCAGAAAGATATTTTCCAAACTTTAGATAGTACTCTTTCCGCATGACAGTTCCTGCATGAAACTGGATGACACCTTTAGGTGCTATGCTTGGAGATAAAATCGTGGTGGATAGATCAACACCGTCTGAAGTGGTGATGAAAAGATCTCTAACTAATGGTGTACTCATTTTCTGGCTGGCCTTATTCTAACAATGGGACTCCATAGGATATGAAAAGTAGAAAAAGGATGAAAGACAAAATCGGCCACTTGAATATCTTCAGTACTTCTGTCCCGCTAAATCCAACAGCATCCCAATCGTGATTAAATAATCCGATCAATGACTTCACAAGTGTCACTACAAATAGAGAGCTAAATATCAGAAAACCAAGGGCAATCATATGCTTACAATTATGAGTATCGTTCTACGGCTTTATGCAGATGTCCAAGTTAAGAGTATTTGAGGAATTCATTCGGATCTGCTAATTAAGTTGCATAACTGCTTTATACGTTATATATTTGAATCATCAGTTAATCCATAGATTATGACTTATCAGAAATTAACCAAGACCGAAGAAGAGATCATGCAGATGCTCTGGGATCAAGAAGAACCCTCTACAGTATCACAGTTGATCAAGCGCATGGAAGAGCCGCATCCGCCTCATAGTACGATCAGTAGCATCGTTAGAATATTGGAGAAGAAGGAATTTGTGAGTTACAAAGCATACGGTCGGACACATGTCTACTTCCCAGTTGTAGGCAAAAAAGAATACACAAAATTTTCAGTGAAGAAGATAGTCAGTAACTACTTCGAAGGATCCATGAATGAGCTCGTCTCCTTCTTAGTACAAGAGAATGACCTCAGCCTAAAAGACTTGGGACAGCTTGTTGACAAACTTAAAAAAGACGAAGAATAAGATACACTTCTACATAATCAACTCAACGCTATGCTACAATATATCTTAGAAGTTACGCTCTGCTGGACACTGTTCTACGCGATCTTCTTTGCGCTTCTTCGCAAGGTCACTTTCTATCGTGTTAATCGATGGTATCTGCTTGGTGCCTTAGTAGCGGGCATCTTGATTCCACTTTTATCATTTATCGATATAGACTTACATCAAGAACAAGTCGCTCAAGCGGCTCCATTAGTGTATGTAGTCAAGGAAGCTCCTGCATTCATAGCTAACACGGTCATAGAGCAGACCACTGATTGGCAGTATATCATACAGATTACGCTATTAGGTTTGTACCTAATCGGTCTTACTTTTTTTCTAATTAGATTTCTCAAAGGTTTAACTACTATTTATAGTTTATATAAAGGCGGTAGCAAGACACATCACAATCATCACACTGTCGTAAATACTACTCAACCACACCTACCCTTTTCATTTCTTAATAAAATATTCATCAGTCAGCAGCTGCCTCTCAAAGGCGACATCGAAGATATCTTAAGACATGAGCTCGCTCATGTGAAAGGACATCATAGTCTTGATGTACTGCTTCTCGAACTCATCAATATAGTCTTCTGGTTTCACCCTCTTGTATATCTATATAAGACTGCTATCAGACAGACACACGAATACCTCGCGGATGCTGTGGTATTAGAATCTACTTCTCGTAAAATATATGGTAACATACTGCTAAAGCAATCCCTGTCCGGATTAGAAGTTGCTTTGGCACATCACTTTTTTCATTCGCATATTAAAAAAAGAATAAACATGATGTATCAGAAAAAATCCGGACAGTCGGCTTGGCTGAAGTACTCTTTGGCCTTGCCGATTTTAATTTTATTATTTGTTGT
>CALHUZ010000062.1 GCA_938039305.1 uncultured Saprospiraceae bacterium | reverse complement strand
CAAAATAATAATGGAGCTTCCAATCTCCGTTTCTAATAACAGATCCAGGACGTGTTCTAAATAATGAATCCCGGTTCTCATTGTCATCGACATAGTATGCTTCCAAATAAATAGGAAAATGCCAAAATAGCGAACGATCTAATTGATCTGACTTCCCTTCCAATATATGAGAGAGATCCATGCCATCTAAATGCATATTATCATTATCTATTCCTGCAAAATCCAATATGGTTGGGAATATATCCAAGTTAGTAATGGGAACATCACTTGTAGAATTTGCTCTTACCCTATCCTTCATCACGAAGAAAAAAGGTTCGCGGATACCTCCTTCATAATAAGTTCCTTTACCAGCCCTTAACGGAAGTTGTTTGGTGATTCCATAGAGTCCTCCGTTGTCTGAAGTGAATACTATAAAGGTATTGTCAAATATTTCTCTCTCCTTTAATTTTGAAATCAACAATCCAATATTTCTGTCTAGGTTTTCTACCATAGTGGCATAGGCAGCATTTCCTTGACCATTCCAAGATTCCTTACGCTTATATTTTAAAAGAAGACTATCAACTGGCATTATTGGGACATGGACTGCATAGGGTGCGTAGTTTAAAAAAAAAGGTTGACCAACTGTATCAACAAATTCAAGGGTTTTCTCCATAATTAAATCTGTCAAATACTGATCTTCTCCACCATCAATATCTACATTCTTATATGGAGGATAGTAACTTAACGGCATGCCATTGTGGCCGCCTCCTATATTTCTATCAAAGCCATAGTCCAAAGGATTATCACTCAGATGCCACTTGCCAGATTGACAAGTTGTATAGCCATGCTCACGCAAAACCTCAGATAACACACGATGTTCGCGTGACAGAGTATGTGTATTTTTTATCGGAACAAGTTTCCTGTCTTTAGAATTTCCGCGCGCTGAAGGGCTCACAGTGTAAATACCGTGACGAGTTGGCCATTTGCCTGTCATTAATGAAGCCCTACTGGGTGCACAGTTTGAAGCAGACGCATACCCATTTGTAAAAATCATGCCTAAACTCGATAGATAATCGATATTGGGAGTTTCATAATATTCGCTACCCATAAAGCCAACATCTTTCCAGCCCATATCGTCAACATTTATGATGATAACATTTGGTCTGATTACAACTGCGTTTTGATGATCACATGAACTTATTGCCAATATAAGCGCAGCAATGATTGAGATATACAAATTCAGATGGATGTTGAACATTTATAAACGAGGCTTTTATTTAATATTAAAATCTTTTACGTTGTACAATCAGTTTAGTTCAATCATCTTAAAAACGATGCTGCCATACGACTTCATCTCCGTAACCATTTGAAAAAATTATAGCAACAGATTGATTTGTTTTGACTCATCTTATCATTAATTATAGATACCAGGAACGATACGTAAATGGATGTCAGTTTGATCAACGGGCCACTTCAGAACAATCAATTGTTGCTTATTACTATCCCATCTGAAGTCTTCTGGATTACTTGTATCATCAGAGAGTTTAATCTCTAGACCAGTCGTCTTCAATGGATCATAACTTAAGATCATTGAATCATTAACTACCACAGAAAAACCATCAGGGTAATGTCTGTTAGCTCCAATGAATACCTGAGAAGTCCCTAATCTGTTGTCTGATTTTATATTAAGATCAAGACTTCGAGTAGCAAAGTCATATTTGAAAGATTGAATATCACCGGCTATAGTTTGTGGATAGGGTCGAGCAATGATGTCCGTTATATATTTACGTTCTATCGTTCCGACTGCGTTCTCATCCTGAAAGATGGCCCATGTCGATGGCCCTCCAGGAAGAAAATTCTGCTTATGAGGATTACCTGAGAACCACGCTTTGATAGTATTCATACCGAGACTGTCAAAAAGCTCGGCAGTCCTGATATAAAAATCCATATAGTTCAATTGCCCCAGTGTACCGGTCATCGTTGAATCAGTTACATCAAAAGTGGGAAAACCCCACTCCCCTATAAAAATGGGAGCCTCTAATATTGAAGATTCTTTTTCAAATCTTAATAAAGTTGGTTTGATGAGATTTCTATTTTCTTGATATATGTGTGGAGCAAATAGAAGTTGATCTCGATGGATAGAGGAGGTAATCTCAGCATATTGATTCCCATTTATTTTTTCTCCCTTATTCATGAATATTGATTGTATAAGACAATACTTGCGAGAATTGATTTCCTGAGATTCATCAATTAGACGTTGGTACAAAGGGATAAGATACTGTTCCGTTAAGTCTGTATAAGAGATCTCCATTGTGAGTTTTCTTGGCTCATTAATCAAGTCGTACCCAATTACATTTTTCTCATCTTTGAACCGTTCCCATATTGCCGCCCAAGCTGAAAGGTAGGTCTCATGCATATTATCCTCATTCTTCCAAAATCGCTCCCATGAAAACCCTTTAATACCATACGTAGTCATTTTAAATATGGTCTTAATTCCTACTTGACTTCCTAACTGCACAAGCGTATCTAACTTACTCAAATAATTAGTGTCCAGTTTAGCTCCTGGAAAATCACTTAACTTTCCTAACTCCAGTCGGACGACCTGGTGATTAGCGCCCATCCTCGCCATCCTTGTATAGTCATCACTATCAAAAAAGCTGTTATTAGTCACTACGACAAAACCACGGCCTATAACATGACGGCCATCTGTATCCCGGAGTGCATGTTTCATCTGTGCTGTCAGTGAACTAACTACTAAGAACAGAATCAGTATTGTTGCTACGCGTTTCATTAAGTGGTTAATTAGGATTTATTAATTATTGAACAGTCCATTAGTTTCATATTCAAAACTCATTGAGTATAGATGCAGATGAGAAGCGCAAAAAATTATCTTTCTTTCAATTTAAATGTTCTGCTTTTAGCAAGACTATCAGTCGGAAAGTCTATTGGAATCATTTGACTTACTTTACCTCTTGCGGCCCACTCACTTCCCCTTTGAAAAGAAGTGATAAATCCTACATTTTCGAATGACTCAGTATCATGACCCAGAGTCGTATGAAAGATTCGCCCACTACCATAATTGATAACCATCAAAATAGGCTCATGACGATCTGTAGGTGCTGTTTCACTTTCATCTCTACCTGTAGCCAGAATGGTTAAATTCTGAGCAGGACCTCTTAATTTTGCATAACATTCATCGATTCCTGTTAGCCAAGTCTTTGGCATACCTTTAGTGATAGGATGACTACCATTACGTATAGTCACTGGGAAAGAATGACGTCTTCCATGTGCTCCTGCCTCTCCTTTAGATGGATCTACTATCTCCTTTCCTTCATCATCGTAATAAATATAAGGTCCCGAGGTTTCGTCACGTCCTCCCCAACCTCCTAAGCCTATCATTTGATTGTAGGCGTCCCAGTCTGGAAAAGAATTGTCAGCAGCATGAACACTTACAAACCCCCCACCCGATTTTATATATTCCTCAAAGGACTTTTGCGTATCCTCAGGCCAAGGTGCTGCCTTCCAACCAAAATTAGAAATGATAACATCGTAGTCCTTGAAGTTTGGCTTAAATCTATCATCTTTCTTAGGTTCATTCAAATTTTTAGTGTCAACAGTTTTCGCAAGTAGAAGGTATTCTTGCTCATCATCTGCTTTCCATGTATACCGAGTCCGCTGAACCTCAACTTCAAAAAGCCCCGTCTCTTCAAGGTACTGTTTCATCATGATAGTCGACTTCGGCCAAACAACGTGATTGTTTTGCCCATCGATAATTAGTGCTTTTATTTTATCAATGTGATTCAATAATAATTTCTTGATATCATTTACTGTTCCAGTTCTAAGTCCTCCTTGCGTCGCACCAGTAATCCAATACAGCAACATTCCGGCATCTGAACAATCCCATTTCCCTTTTTGGAATTTTACGACATTATCAACTTCTGCAATTTTGCCTTGTAACCATATCCACTGAATTCTGGGATCAATATGGTTTTTTGCCCAATCCCAATTTTCAATTTTCACTTTCAAATTGACATTTTGATCAGGAATGCGAACTTCTTCAATGCCAAAATCTAAAATTTGCTGCCAGGTATAAAAATCACCTGCATCATCATTTGCCGGATGATGTGTAATCACTTTTACAAATTGATGCTTGGATTTGTCAGAAGCATCTAAAGCATAACCAATGATGTCAGGTTCACCAGCTTCTATAATCCATAGTGGATCATCAATAGTCGAATTATTTATTGCATTCTTCAAGTCATTGACTGTTTCATTTTGTTGCCACTTAGCATCATAAAAAGTAAGCCCTTCAAATCCACCCCATCTCCGGGCAGTAACATCGCAAGCACTCTGCATTAAAGCGTGTCTTTCTCGTTCTGCATCTTCTGAAATTCTTTCTACACGTACCAAATCACAACTATGAGAATAGTGAACCAACCTATCCTCCAATCCTGTAGCTCTAAGCAACGCCAAGGATACTGCAGTAGCACCTAAATCGTCAGGATCAGGGGAATTACCATCGGCAACAATGGCTATACGACCTGTAGGGGGATGGATATAAGGTGATCCTGCTTTATCTGAATATGCGGTATGATCAATGGTTGTATTTTTCACTTCCTCTCCTTTGCCCACGGGAGTAAATATCAAGCCAGCCCACCTGGCTCTTGCCCACTCTCTACCATCAGTACTTCCGATTTTTGATCGAACAGTTATTTGATCTCCTTTCTTGAGTGGAACATTTTGCCATAACCCATTAGAGCCTTTCCCTTCTTCAAACATTTTGTGGGTAAGCGCAGGTGAGAAATGACCCAATTCTTCATCATTAATTAATATTGTAAAATCAGATCGCCCATCATTTTCACCTACCGCAACAAATACAACGTCGTAGTTCGAGCTTTTAAAATTAAAAGAAGTTGTGGCATGTGCTTCCTTACGCTCGTTAGGATTAATGGCAAGCCACCTACCTCCGGCATCTTTGTAATAACCTGTTCCTTCTATAGGAAAATCATCGATTGGTAAGGTTTTACTTTCTATAACAGAGGTACTGATGATTTGATAATAAGATGGTTGTGTCCACTTGATCTTGACGCCGGGTCCCAGTTCCTTTGGTACATAATTGGGGTCTTGCGTTAAGACAAACTTGTCAAACTCAAAACCATCTTCCCGCATGCTAAATTGAATATCATGGAAACCACTTTCCTCTATATCTAAATAGATTGCTCCGGGAATGCCGCAATGCTCTTCTTTTGTCCTTTGTCTACTAGCCCAAGTCCATACATTTTTACCTTCACACCATTGCATCCTTTGCCCATGGTCGGGCCATTTACCATTTAAGCCCACGTGAACGCCATTGTCCTCACTTCCTGTACTAAATGCACGAAGCCATACATAATAACGACCTGGGTTGTTGATTTTGACTTTATAATGTATGATGGCCATCTTTCCGGCTTCATTAGAAAAGTTTTCACCTACAATTAG
Organism: uncultured Saprospiraceae bacterium; assembly: GCA_938039305.1. Classification (GTDB taxonomy): domain Bacteria; phylum Bacteroidota; class Bacteroidia; order Chitinophagales; family Saprospiraceae; genus JAJRXG01. The sequence continues at coordinate 177 of CALHUZ010000062.1, read as the reverse complement.
TTTATCCTCATGAGTTACCCTCGTGTCCGGTAAAATTTCAATATATGCTTTGCCACTAGCATTAAGACTATGATTTGAGTCCTCTTCAGAAGTTACATCATGAGCATTGTGTTGACTAGTCCGATACCACTTGCGTTTCCCAGTCAAACTTTGTTGGTAGAAATATTCTGCTTCAAC
>CALHUZ010000061.1 GCA_938039305.1 uncultured Saprospiraceae bacterium | reverse complement strand
ACCATCAACCATCAACCATCAACTAGTCAAATCAACCAACTCCGCATCCACCTTCTCAATCTTTACCTTAAGCCCCTCAAGCTCATTTTCAAATCGCTCAATATCCTGACCTTCCTTACTCAAGTGATTATCAAACTTTGTAAAGTTGTCGTTGATCTTGTCCTTGATCCTTGTGATGTATTGCTTCAGTGATTCGCTTACTTGTGTGTTGAATTGATCACGACCACGATCGATCTCTGCCGTAAACTCGCGAATGATCTTGCGCTTCTTGAATCCAATCGATGCACCTGCAAATAGAAGACCTGCTGCGGTTAAAACACCACCTGTGATATCGAATACCATACCGTTGGTAATCGTAGCTAAGATGACACCTACTGTGGCGATGCCACCAGCGGCTGCAAGATTAGGAGATATTGATTCCGAGGACTTCGCTAATTCCTTGTCATAGAAGTTGTTGCTATCACTTAGGAAATTAGAAAATGACTGTTGTAACTCTTTAAGCACATTAGCGCGACGCTCGGCTATGTTGCTAAATATTTCGTGATCGTTTTTTAGAATGGTCTTACTGTTTCTAAGTTTCAGGTCAACCATTTTTCCCATTTGCTGGATACTATCGGCTATATCGATAACACCGTCATTGAGCTTGCTTTTAAGTCTTGTGTTGAGATCACGCTCCATGTCTTCTAAGACCTTGTGGAGCCAATCTTTTGGACTTGCTTTACTTCCAAATGTTGAGCCGATTGATCGTCCCACCATATTTAAAAAACCAAGCCCATCTTTTATCTCTTCTAATCTTGGGCGAGTGACGTTGTCATATTCTGCAATTAGATTTTCAACAAGGAAGTCAACTTGCTTTGCTGACTTTAGCTCTTGATCAGTTAAGGTCTCTTTGATATCATCTCTGAAAGAAACATCTGCCTCGTATTGTTCACGTCTTATTTCGATACCATTGCCGATTTTCGATCTGATATTGAGAAGGGTATTGAGGTTGTTTTGTTGCTTGAGGATTGGTGCACGCCCTTGTAGTATTTCGTCTGATATGTATTTGCGTAAGACAGGATATCCACTATTAGTTTTGTCATCGCTCTGTTCCATCTTCGCACTAACACAAAAAACATTCGGATCTTGAATCCCTTTCTTCTTTGCCTGATCTTCTACACCTTTCTTATTGATAGCAAGATCACCGTCATCGATTAGATCTTTCTGTTGTAGTACGAAGATGACTTTCTTCCACCACTCAGCATTGATATAATCAAAGAACGACCATGATGATTCTCGATATGGATTCTTCGCCTCGAAGACAAATACAATTAAGTCAGCCGCTGGAACGAAGCGCTCCGTTATCTCTTGATGATGCTCTATGATGGTATTAGTGCCCGGAGTATCGACGATGCATATCTCTTTTAAGATCTCAACAGGTTGATAGATCTTCTTAAGGTAGTTGTTGACGATGACTTCGCTTTCTTGACTACCATACATGATCTGCTGTATCGTATCAGTCATCGGAGAAGGAGCCACTTTACAGATGTCTTTCTCTGTCTCCAACAAAGCATTGATAAAACTACTCTTACCAGCTTTTACCTCGCCAACGATGACGAATAAGAATGGATCATTAACGTGTAACTTAAGATCTGAAGCGGTCTGATGAAGCTCTTCATGACCGATGCTATCCGTCAAGCGAATGAAATCCATCGTAAGCGCCGTGACGCTATCCTTTATATCCTGTATGCGCTGTGGTGTTATACTCTTCATCGATGACCTGGTCTTAGTGAAACAAACTTAAACTAATCTGAGGATAGCATGCCTAAATAGCCAATGCTATCGAGTTGATGCTGAAAAGTAATACAGTAAGTAGAATTGATACTAAGACAAGTCTCAGTATACTTCAAAGAGCCCTGCTGCGCCCATACCGCCACCTACACACATCGTACATACGACGTACTTAGCTCCGCGACGCTTTCCTTCAAGAAGTGCGTGACCGACCATACGAGAACCTGTCATACCATATGGGTGACCTATGGAGATAGCACCACCATTGACATTCATGATATCGTTATTGATTCCCAATTTATCGCGACAGTAGATCACTTGAACAGCGAATGCTTCATTCAGCTCCCATAGTCCGATGTCTTCCATCTTTAGACCATGTGCCTTGAGCAACTTAGGAATCGCAAAGATAGGTCCGATACCCATCTCATCTGGCTCACAACCTGCAACAGCTATGCCTCTATATGCTCCGAGTGGAGATAGGCCTTTTTGCTCGGCTAACTTGCTATCCATCAATACACAAGCTGAAGCGCCATCTGAAAGTTGACTGGCGTTACCCGCAGTGATCGCTCCTCCTTCATTCACTAACCTTAGTCCCTGAAGACCTTCGAGCGTAGTGCTTGGGCGGTTACCTTCATCCTTTGTGATCGTCACTTCTTCAAAAGTGATTTCCCCTGTCTCTTTATTCTTAACTCCTTTAGTTGTGGTTACTGGGATGACCTCATTATCAAATATTCCTGCTGCTTGAGCTGCTGCTGTTCTCTGCTGACTGATAAGTCCATATTCATCCATCTGATCGCGAGTGATACCATATCTCTTAGCAACTATCTCAGCTGTCTGAAGCATCGGCATATAGACATCTTTCTGCAGCTTAAGAAGATCCTTATCTATCATCATGTGTGTATTCATGTGGGCATTCTGCACAAGACTGATAGAGTCTAATCCACCACCTATTGCTACTTGCATACCATCAGTAGTGATTTGCTTAGCTGCTGTAGCTACTGCCATCATACCTGAAGAACACTGGCGATCGATACTCATACCAGCCACAGTCACTGGCAGTCCACCTGCAAGTCCTGCAAGACGACCGATATTAGGTGAAGAAGAACCTTGTGGTAGCGCACAACCCATGATCACATCATCCACTTCTGCTGGATCAATCCCCGCTTTTTCTACCGCAGCTTTAATAGCAAATCCTCCAAGTGTAGGCGATTTAGTATTATTAAAAGCTCCTTTATATGCTTTGCCTATTGGAGTTCTTGCGGTGGATACGATTACTGCTTCTTTCATTATAAGATGATTGTATTCTTTATTAATTATGACACTAAGATATAGGTGATGGATTCAACCTTCTAATCTGAGCACCAAAGAAATTGACACTATTGGATATTGCGCTCTGTAGCTTGAGCAATATCGCTTATCTTCATAGGATGATAGTAGAAGTATTAAAAGATTTGTTTGATAGAGATCTTAAGCGTTTAGAGACAGAGATTACTTCTTATCGCTCGGAGGCAAATATCTGGATAGTAGATCATGAGATAACTAATTCTGGAGGCAACCTTTGCCTTCACCTCATAGGAAACTTAAAGACCTATATTGGTGCGATTTTAGGAGACAACGGATATGTCAGAGATAGAGAGTTCGAATTTGCTGGAAAGGATGTAGCAAGTTCTGACCTTGTTAAGATGGTCCAAGAAACACATCGTGATGTTTTAACCACTCTTGATAC
>CALHUZ010000060.1 GCA_938039305.1 uncultured Saprospiraceae bacterium | reverse complement strand
CTGCGCTAACGCTGTAGCAAATTCTGAGTCTGTAGATGAAAATGTCGCAAACTCATCGAAAGCATCATCTGCAGCTCCAAATAAACTCGCATACGTACCCTCTGATCCATCTTCTTCTAAGGTGTTTCGTAATGTGATGTTTGCATTATTGTTCAATGAAATTGAGAATGCAGTCCCTGGATTAAAATCGTAGCCTTCACTAAGTTCTACTACTACAACTTTGTCTGAATCTACTCGCAGATTAACTGATGGATTAGTACTTACACCACTTGATATGTTGTGTGGCTCGGAAAATGTAAAGTAATATCTATCTACTTTCCCAGCTCCAAAGACACCAAACTGTCCAATCCAAAATGGATCACTTGAATCTGGTAGCAATGTGAAATCTATACTCGTCCCAGTGAAATCAATCTCGTATAACCCATTAATATCAAATGGAAGACCGGTCGCTGAACTTGGCTGCGCTAACGCTGTAGCAAATTCTGAGTCTGTAGATGAAAATGTCGCAAACTCATCGAAAGCATCATCTGCAGCTCCAAATAAACTCGCATACGTACCCTCTGATCCATCTTCTTCTAAGGTGTTTCGTAATGTGATGTCAGCATCCTCTGTACCTGAGCCAGAACAATTCCAACTTAAAGTAATATTTGACAAACCATAGAGAGACACACAAGTAGCATTCATTCGAGTACATAACAATTGTCCTGTAGCTGAATACATTCTCCCAAGGCCATCATTTGCCTGAATGAACACATAGAAATGGCGATCCCTTAAATACACATCAATAGAAGTGTTTTGATCACAGTCCTCTTCACTTGCAACCGAACTTAGCCAATCGAACTGGTCAAATGGCGTAAATAAGATTTGATCACCACACTCGAAAAGAACTTCACCAGTCCTAGAAGTAAGGTTGTAATTATTTAGACAAATTGAATCTCCTTTATCTTCACACCAACAAGTTCCGTCATTAAAATATAGCTTTCCGCCAGGGGCGCAATTGCCATTTCTCTCGACATAAACATATGAGTAAGTTCCAAAATCATAAGCAGTTGCAGTTTGATTATTACAACAGTTCTCACTCAATACACCATCGAGCCATGGATAATCTTCCTGAGAATAAGCGGAAAGTTGAAGTAGTAAGAAAAGTATAATTGGCAAGGTTCTGAGTTTTTGCAAACTCGACGATTGGTTCCAATTGTCGTAGCCCATTTTGAATGATCTCATGTGAATGGTTGTTTAACATTAATAAATAAAGGTCAAACAAAATTAGAATGGCCAAGTCAAAATTAAGGGTGAAAACTTGTCTATTTAGGGTAAAAAAGTGACAATTCCAATTGAAACAATACTACGAATTGTGGCATCAAATATAGTAGCATTCGGTTCATCATAGGCTCACATTAAGTCATCTAAAGAATTAGAATTATCTACGTTAATCTGAAACGGCCCAACCAGTTTAGACAGCTTCCAAAGCTCTTTTAGGTTCTAAAAAAATATGTAAACTTCCATCGTCATGAATATGGCCAAATTCTCGACCACTAATTAGCGCTCTCGGATTCGCCACAGACAGATTTCTCTTTAACCATAATCCTTGCCAGGATAGCACCACTGACGGTTGATCTTCTATACTCCATTTTCAGCAAACCTCATTTTGTTAAGAATAGCGCCTGAACTCATTTCTAATTCAAAAACATAACCCTGTTCATCGTTATGAGTTATCAGGCAATTTTTTTATAGGGTCATATTCTAATCCAGAAATTTCGCTTAAATCCGCGTCTAATACATAGATAGCGTCAGGCTTATCGAATGCATAACTGCCTGGTACAAGATCAGAAATTTTTAATGATAATTCCGAAGGAGAAATTTGCTCAGAACTTACCGTAGGTTTACAAGCTAATAATGAATAGAGTGTTAATAGCCATAAAATAATTTTCATATCTATATTATAGAGTACATAGAAAGGATAAACACTAAACCTGCGAGCAAAAATGATATCAAGAAAGAATTATAAGCGTAGTCCAAATATTTTGCTATAATGCCATTACTTTTTCCAAGAATATAACTGGCTCTTATCTGGTTGCCTAATTGCAGGTCTTGGCTTCTCACTACTTGTTGCATTGCTGCCTCATAGTCTGTAAAAGAGTCAAATTCCCATGTATAGAATGAGTTTTCGACTTTGTCAGGATGAAACGGTTTAATTTGTTTCTTAATTATTTTGTCAAAACCACGATTAGATGGCTTTATACTAGCTATTGACAAGATAAGCGACGCCAACAAGCCTATCAATAGGATAATAGTAATTATACTTCCTCCTGCCACATTGTTAGCGATATAATCATGAAACACAATCAGACCAGACAGAATCGTCGGACAAGTTTTTATCAGAATTGCCGCTTTCCTATCCAAAATTGCAATTGCGCTAACTTCAAATTTATTTTGATTTCTAAGATAGCTACTTAGAGATTTACGTGGTTCTGAAATTGACCCGAACTTACCATCTATATTCGTTTGCGCTTCCTGAATTTTTTGCCTGGTTTGCTCTAATTTCAATTCAGCCTCTTGCGCTTTCGCATTTTTGATTTTGAGATCGGCTTGTTGCATTTCTGCTTTGATTTTTTTCTTAGAATGTTTTCCATCCTTTTGAACATTTTCTATGCCATCTGAGAATTCGTCCTTACTACTATTAAACATAATGATTCACGTTGATTAAATTGCATGAGATACAATCAGCTATACTGCTATGAGTGTGTTATTCAAAACAATATCAAATAGAGGGTCCCTCTAAAATTAGAAGTTGAGGGTCAAGCATTTAGGGTAAAAATGGTCAATTACAGGGTTAAAAAGAGAATGCTATTAGAATACAGGTTCACACTCATGAATAATACTCTTGATAGGCCTTCTCTACTTGATATTCAATTTAAATAAGAGTAATTCCTCTCTATATAATAAATACATCAAGGAATACCTAGCAAATATTCATGCCCTCTTCGTTATCTCTTAGTATTGAATTTCACAGAAGAATAAGATTCGAGCATGTACACTCTAAGTAACATTTAAACTACACACCTGATAGATTATACATACAATTTATTTCACCAAACTCAATATTTTGGTCTCAACATTCAAATTCTAAGTTATGTAAGTGCTCAATATCTATATTAATGTCTACCAGTATTTTGAGATTATGAACTAATAGAAAATATAGAATTAAGTTCAATTAAATATTAACTACAGGGACAAATCAATTATTTCTTTCCGTGATACGCATTGGCTACTTCGACACTATCTTCAAACCAGTTCCATAAGATGACTTTACCATCCTTCACTTTTACTCTAAGAGCATATGTAAACTCGTCCGTTTTTTGGTTAGACTTGGTTAGTAACCCAACCATTTGACCAAAATACGCCGCGGTATCATCAGTAGTTAATGCATCGACAGGCTCCCACTTAAGTGTTTGAAAGTTTTCTCCAAATGAAGGGAGAAATTTCTCCAAGATTATCTTTTTCCCAACCCACGGTCCAATCCAAGGCAACGACTTATCTCCAGCATTTTGCCAAACCATATCATCATGCATCAAATTTGACATAGTTTCCATATCTCCTTTACCCATTGCTCCCATAAATGCATCTGCTATGGTCATTGCATTGCCCTTCTTTTTTGCGCCTCCTTTCAATTGTTTCATTGAAGTAACCCAATCTTCGACATGATGCGTACTAATGAACTTACCATCTTTCATTTCATGGATATCAATTGTCATGATCTTAAAAGGTACTGTTCCATCAGTAGGTGTTCCCATAAAATCTCCATTCGGAGTACCAGAAGCCACACTTCTTACTATATATCGGTCTTCATCATTCGCAATCATTTGTGGTTCCCATTTTAAATCAGGCACAACCTTCCAGAAAAATTCTAGTTGCTGCATCAATTGCTCAGCATTCTTAACATCTACTGAGCCTGTAGACTTATATCCAGGAGCCATAAGTGATGTTAAGACGGCAGTAGGTCGTGTCGTCTCATTTACTGTTAACGCATTATTGTAGAATGCACTAATGGATTCCTTATTCTTCATAATTTCTTTTGTATTTATGAGAGATTCTTGTTGAGATGTAGCACAACTTGATAGAAGTACTAAATAAAGTGCAGTAAATATTGCTGGATATTTCATTGTTAAATAAGTTAAGACTCAGAAGAGACATTGACGATGACCAAATATTAGATCAAAATTAATTGCAGCTACAAAAAAATTAAGGTAAAAAAGGTCCTATTTATGGTAAATATGAAACAAGGATATCCTGCCAATTTTCGTATCACAAAGTATCTCTAAATTGCTTTGGAGACATACCGCTATATTTATTAAAATATTTGAAAAAATTCGTAGGTTCATCAAACCCCACTTGATATGATATCTCCGATAATGTTTTGTCTGAGTTAACAATTACTCTTTTCGTGTTAAGAATTAATGTTTGAGTAATAAAACTCTTGGCAGACTTATGGATAATACTCTGTGATACTGCATTCAAAGTTTTAGTTGTTACATTCATTTGATCAGCATAAAAGTGTACTTTTCTATTTTTAAAACAGTTGTCTTCAACCAATTTTTGGAATTCAAGAAATCTCGCCAGGTGTCTAATGTTTTCAGAAAACATACCCTTTTCATGCTTGATACGCAATAGTTTGGCAAACATCGCAACCAAAAGATTTCTTATAATAATTGAACTATGTGTATCTCGAATATTGAAATATTCTTCTTCTATTAGTCCTGCAACTGATAGTATGTCATTGAATATTGGTTCATTTAGTTGAAGTTTTTCAGAAGACACTAGTTCATTAAATAGTAAAAAAATCTTTGCCGATTCTGCTTTACTTAAGTGATATGATATAAATGATTCTGTGAAAACAAATAGCCAACCTTTAGCCTCATTCTTATAAAATTTATGAACATTATCCTTTCGTAAAGTAAATATTGAGCCCTTACTTATGTCATAATCATTAAAGTTTAAACTATACTTCCCACTTCCTTCTGTAATGAGAAGCAAAACGTAAAATGGTATCTTATGGTCTTCAAATTGGCTATGATCAGTTGGGTTTTTCAATAAAATATCCTCATATCTTACAAGGTCAAAATATGATTCTTTTATATTCTTGTTTTTAAACTTTATCTGTTTAATCAATTTCTCCACTAAATCTTACTTATTTTGAAAAACAATCCTCTGTACTTATTATATATTAAAAGCATTAAAAAGATAAAGTCAATTACGGTTTGAATTATAGGAATAAGTAACGGATTCATTCCTTCTTCAACAATTGAGGGTGGCCCAACAAAAGCGGTAGTTGTGAAATTTCCAAAATGATCAATAATTGAAATCACTAGATATATAATAACTGCAGTCCAAGTAAGAAATCCGCGCCATATAATAAGTGCCCCGATTAACGGTAATGCTAAGACTGCAGCAAATATATCCAAAAAAGCAGGATATAGCCATGCTGTAGATTCTAATCCAGCATTAATATCATCTATAAGCACAAGTGCTATCAATCTAGACAACTGCAAGAATACCCAAACTAAAAGTCCAATAAAAAAGGCTCTTTCACTTATGTTGAATTCTTTGAATTTGATTACATCGCTCAAAGTCCTTTTCTTTTAGTCTACAAATAATTATCATTTCTCCACTATTATTACATCAATTTTTAGTCGTTCGCTATTCAGACAGTCAATTACTATCGTTATTAAAAACTACAACTTATCCCAAAACATTTTTACATCAATATTTATAGTTACTCTATATAATTCGAATTCTAGTCTGTCTTGTTAGAGGAGTCAGTCATGTTTTATATTCAGCCATTCTATTTCAAGAGTCTTTGATTTGTTTATATATGTTCATATAATCTTCAAGATGCCATGACTTTGTAACCAACCCATTTTCTATCTGATGCAAATCAAATGCTACGAAATTCACTTTGCGCCCAGTTGCTGGAACACCATAGGCCTCACCAGTATGAACCATGCTATATTCACATCGAGCAAAAATCATATCACCATCTGCGAGAAGATGAGTTATCTCTCCAGAAATCTCACTAAAAGAGGAGCCAAAACCATCCATAAAAGCTTTCATAAAGTTATCAAGCCCTGGTTTCACATCTGGATTCTGAGGAGGAAACTGTTCATAATCTTGAGCCACACTTGATTCAAGCTTACTTGCATCTCCATTCATAAACATGTCATAGAGACCATTGATCGCCTCAAGTTGTTTTCTTTTTTCAGAAAAGTTCATTTGAAATATAATTATATTATGAAATAACCTTCAATCTAAATATTGACTTATCGTATAGTTACATAATGCTACTAATAATAGTAACATTAGGATACGAACGAATCAAAATTATAACTACAATGGATGAAAAAGTAGTTACCTTCAAGTAACAAATAACATTTCAATCATGATTGATAGACATACTAACTGCCCTTTGACCCAGGCACTTTTAAGAGTTGGTGGTAAATGGAAGCCTGTTCTAATTTCACACATGCATAATTCTCCAAAAAGGTTCGGGCAATTAGATGCACTTGTCCCTAAAATTTCAAGAAAAGTTTTAACATCCACTTTGAACGAACTCTTACGGGATGACTTAATCACTCGACATTCATATCCAGAAACTCCACCACGAGTTGAATATAGTTTGACAGATAAAGCAAGATCGTTAGTGCCAATATTTCAAGATCTTGCTGAGTGGGGAATGTATTTAATAGATAAGGAGATGAAGACAAACGACGATCATAGTTGTTTCGTTCCTCGCAGTTAAATCCCGTCGACCTAAACGTGTTTTACATTTTAAATCACTTCAGAAAAACCTACTCCATAAACCATAAATCTCAGTAGTAAAAACGAAATACAATAATTACTCAACTAAGAAATGATTATCATAGAGCTGACGTCCACTGTGCTATAGCTATTCAAAGTTACACAAAGCTGATCTCAATGAACGCATCACTCCCCCGCCTTGTTCATACTCCACTTCATCCCTGTTCCATAGCGATGATCGAATCCTTTCCAAGGATTCGTCATCTTACCTTCTTCTTTAGGTTGATCGCTTGTTGGAGACAAGTCTAGATATTCGCAAGCACTCTCATCATCTTGCAAGTAACAATTCATCATGGATAAGGTAAAGTGCTGATTGATTCGATTCAACTGTTGTGTCGACCAAGCCGGCTCGTAGTAATGCCCAAAGTCATACTCACTTTCCCATGCTTCTTTGGGAGCTGGATGTGGAGCTATATTGTGGCGTGCATTATTAAATGTAAGTAAATAGCTATCAGCTGAAGTCGTTTGCTCAAATTGATGCTTGATGCCTTTATAACCTGAAACATCGTCCTGATCCCCAGAGATATACAAACTCGGCACTTTGATTTTATTGATAGCTGCATCAGAGAATGCACCTGCTTCACCGCCCCAGGGTGCAAATGAAACCATCGCTTGCCAGCGCGGATCTACTGTAAAATCGGCTGCAGGTTGCCCTCCAGCACATGTGTTAAATACTTCTTTAGCAGCTTTGATCTTTTCTTCGTCTTGCGAGAATATCATGCGAGTGATAAACTGATCACTTAAATCATAACATCCGCCGATTGTATTGATAGCTCCATATCCTCCCATCGAGTATCCAATAATACCGGCATTCTTAATCGTAATACTACTTCCGAATAACTGTGCAGTTGTAACTGGATTAGAAAAGTGATCTAAGACAAACTGCTGATCTCGTGAGCGATTCAGGAGCGTACTCTTAAATCCACTAAAAGGATTCTTCTTAGGATCTACATCTTCATTGGTACTATCTGTATGATCTATGCTGACAACAAGATATCCATGAGACGCAAGGTGCTCACCGATGTAATACATGATCGTCCTGTATCCAGTATAACCGTGAGACAATACAACCAGGGAAACATCATTCAGCATATCCGCTTCAGCATCTCTTTGTGCATCCCCACTTATCTCAAATGGAATTCCATTACGTGTTTGATTTGCATAGACAGCATCATCCGCCGCTTGCCCATTTCTCGGATACCATACCTCCACTTTTAGCGATCGAGGTTTGTTCTCGCCATCAAAAGGATCAACATAGTCCTTATCTACTATAGTCATAGTCTTTACTCCTACGGCTCTTTCTCCGCGTGTACTCATTTCAGGCATCATATCGGCATGCTCGTTCTCTGAATAAACGGACTGTGCTCTTTGACCCAATAAATCAGAACAAGTGAATAGAAGAAATATAGCGACTATGGATAAAAGAAACTTTTTCATATGACGAGTTTGTGTTTCGAAGAATATTAGCAAGCTAATGATTTCACACTTTTTATACGACTCATTCACTGAAAACAATGTCCTTTAATATTCAACTATTCATTGAATTCTCCAAGTCATTCGAATATTAGGGCTTAACTTAAAATTCCTTTTATAACCTTTCCATGAACATCTGTCAATCGATATCTTCGTCCTTGATGTCTATATGTAAATCGCTCGTGATCCACTCCCATCAGATGCATGAGTGTTGCATGAAAGTCATGAACATGAACTGGATCTTTTATAATGTTGTAACTAAAATCATCCGTAGCCCCATATGTCATCCCAGCTTTTATACCCGCTCCTGCCATCCACATCGTAAAGCACTTTGGATGATGATCTCTTCCATAGTCCGTAGCCGTTAGCTTTCCTTGAGAGTATACAGTTCTTCCAAATTCTCCTCCCCAAATCACTAAAGTATCATCTAACAAACCTCTTTGTTTTAGATCCTTAAGTAAGGCAGCTGTAGATTGATCCGTCTCTTTGCATTTGTGTTTAATACCACTAGGCAAGAAATTATGTTGATCCCAACCACGATGGTATAACTGTACAAATTTTACATCTTTTTCCAAAAGTTTACGAGCGAGTAAACAGTTGGCTGCATAAGTTCCTGGCTCTCGGCTATCCTCTCCATACATCTCAAATACCTCATCCGACTCATCGGAAACATCTGTCACTTCTGGAACAGATGTTTGCATTCTATAAGCCATCTCATATTGAGCTATTCTTGCATCGACTTCTGGATCTCCATAAGTACTATTTTGTAATTGATTTATTTGTTTTAGACTCTTTAACATTCTCTCTCGATCATGCCCGTCGTAATTCTCAGGATTGTTTAGAAACAATACTGGATCTGCACCTGATCGAAATTGCACACCTTGGTGTTCTGTAGGAAGGAACCCATTTCCCCAAAGTCGCGTATACAAAGGTTGGCCTCCGCTTTTAGATAGGAGCACAACAAATGTCGGCATATTTTCATTTTCTGACCCAAGACCATAACTTAACCATGAGCCGATAGACGGTCTTCCTGCCAGTTGGTTTCCTGTTTGAAAAAAGGTAATTGCTGGATCGTGATTAATTTGCTCAGTATACATTGATTTTATAAAGCAGAGCTCATCAACCATCTTTGCAGTATGTGGCATTAGTTCACTGACCCATGCTCTACTTTCTCCATATTGATTGAACTTATATATTGATGGAGCGATAGGTAGTGAAGACTGATTATCACTCATACCAGTCAGTCGCTGTCCTTTACGTACTGAATCTGGTAATTCTTCGCCAAACATTTTTTCAAGTTTCGGCTTGTAATCAAATGTTTCAAATTGTGAAGGGCCTCCACTTTGAAATAAGTATACTATTCGTTTTGCTTTTGGAGCGAAGTGCGGCAAGTTGGGCAACCCCATTCGTGAAGCAGCTTCAGATATATTTGTCATATCACGGGTCGCCCCCATCAACTTCTCAGATCCAAATAATGAACCAAGTGCGGCAGCACCTAAACCCAATGATGTCTTTGTCAAAAACCGTCTTCTATCAATCTTTGATTCTTCCTTCTTTAGATCTGGATGATTGGTTCTTATGGATTCATGATGATGATGATGATCGGACATGTTTTATCTTTTAGTGATACAAGCATCAGAATTTAAAATAACACTGGCGACAATAGAATTAGCAGCTACGAGATCTGCATCAAGCCGAGTATCAATTTTATAATCTCCTGACTCAATCCATCCTTTCTTTTTGGCTTTATCCTTCTTGAATATTTCATACTCAGATTGCTGTAATGAAGCTAAAACTTTCAGCTGCTCCTCCTCTACTTCTATTCCCGTTATTCGTCTGAATGCAGTAGCAATGCTTTTTTCTGAGGCACCACTCTTTGTGATGGTCTCCCCTATCACTTTAGCAGCTTCTAAAAACGTAGGATCATTTAGCAAGACTAAAGCTTGCAATGGAGTGTTTGTCTTTTGCCGTCTCACAGTACATACTTCTCTATCCGGCTGATCAAATGTATAAAGCGTTGGATTAGGCACTGTGCGTTTCCAAATTGTATACAAACTTCTTCTATAGAGCTTATCTCCAGTATCTCTTACATATCTACCTGTATTCATACTCCACAAACCATCAGGTTGATAAGGTCTTACACTTTCTCCGCCAATTGTCTTATTCAATAGACCACTTGCAGCCAAGGCATTGTCCCTGATCATTTCACTGGATAATCGTACAGTTGGCCCACGCGCAAGTAGAACGTTGTCAGGATCAAGATTATAAAGATCTTCGGTCGTCTTCGAACTTTGTCTGTATGTCGCTGACATCACGATTAGCTTTTGCAAAGCTTTTAGATCCCAATCAGAATCTATAAACTCTAATGCTAACCAATCCAGCAATTCCAGATGACTCGGCATCTCTCCTTGGTTTCCAAAGTCCTCTGTTGTTCTTACTAGTCCTCTTCCAAAAAAGTTTTGCCAATAACGATTCACAGCAACTCTGGATGTCAATGGATGTTCTGGATCTGTCAACCAATTAGCCAAGCCCAAGCGATTCTTAGGCAAGTCTTCTGACCAGGGAAGGATATCTTTTGGCACATTGGGAAATACTTCTTCTCCGTACGAGTCATACAATCCTCGATTTAGGACATGGGCCTTTCTTGG
>CALHUZ010000059.1 GCA_938039305.1 uncultured Saprospiraceae bacterium | reverse complement strand
GGAGTCCAATAATTCAAAAAGTGAAAATTCATTTACTTCTATTTTTTATGGGCAACCTGGCAAAGCTGCATTATACTCATTGATCATACCAAGTGGAGGCCAATTTTACAATAAAAGATATTGGAAAGTGCCTTTAGTATTAGCAGCCGAAGGATATGCCTTAAGGCATCTTATACGATCAATCGACACTTTTCAAAAAAGGGATGACTGCCGAATGTCATATTTTGAAGACGCTTCTAATCCTAACATCCTGGCATGCACAAAAATCAGTGGTAATACAAGTATTCTAATTGAAGAAGGTGACGCCTTTGAAGAATGGCAAGCCGCTCGGTCACAGAAAGAAACGGCATGGATCATCATGAGTGTAGCACATCTGATGAATATCGTGGAGGCATTTGTTGATAGACATCTTATCAATTTTGACACTGATGAGGATTTGAGTTTTCACAACATGCCTCACCCTGATGTTGTTCCTCAATCTATGATAAAAGAACAATTCAACATTATGACTTTTCGAATTCCCTTAAACGCGAAGTAATATATTTCAAGAATAAATAATTGATAATCAATCAGTTATAACACCACTTTCAAATCCTACAACATATGCATTCGGAAATGAAGATTGATATCTTTTCTGAATTCGATTAGACGCTTGATTTTTAGAATTATAAGATTCTACCATGTAAAGCTTGTTGCCATCAGCAGTTGTATACACGTCCAAATCTTCAAATCTTTCAAAAAGAGGATGATCTGCAGGCAATTGATATCTGCTAAATAGTAGTACAATTTTGTAGCCAGTATAATCCGCACTATATCTATCGGAAGACAACTGGTGGTCATCACTAATTTCAACATCCGTATAAACATTGGCATCGACAGGAACTGCTTGATGAGCTATCCAATCGCGCACAGCACTTGCATCTTCTTTTACAATCTCTGTAGGAGAAGCAATCTCACCAGTTTCTACAATTACATTTTCATTAGAAGAAACAGCAACTAACTTCTCTGAGGTGGTTGCGCCAGTTACTTCTTGCTCACTGAGCATTTTAACTTGCTCCGCTCTTTGTGCCATAGCCTTTTTCTTTTCTTGTTCAACATGGGCTATTCTCTCTTCTTCTTTCGCTTGAATTATTCTTTCTTGTTCTAAAACATCTCTGCGCTTTTGCTCTTCTATTTCAGCAATTCGTTGCGCTTCTTCTATTCTAATTGCTTCTTGACTTTCTAATTCCTCTTGTTTTTGCGCCTCTTGTTTTCTAATTAACTCTTGGCTTGCTAACTCAGCTTGCTTTTGTTCCTCTTCTACTCTAATTAATTCTTGGCTTGCTAATTCAGCTTGCTTTAATTCTCTCTCTTTTCTAAGTAATTCTTGCTTGGCTATTTCAGCTTGCTTTTGTTCCTCTTCCACCTTTACTGATTCTTGGCTTTTGGAATCTGCCTTTACAACTCCTGGAGCATGGTTTGAATTATATTTTTCCGCATCTGCGTTCTCTTTTTCAAGTGTCCTCAGTTGTTCACTTACCTGACCTTCAGCACCATCCGGTATCCGGATTTGACCTTCAGCACTTAGGTCTTCTAAAATTTCATCCATGTGCTCTTCAGTCTTCATGCTTCTTAATGACTGAAACTGAGATTGGCCTTGAACTTGAAGCACTTTTAATTCAGTTCTTCTATTAACTGCATATTCTACTTCTGTACATTTGACTCCATCAATACACTTATTGGTCGGCTCTGATTCTCCATAACCTTTAGCTCTTATTCTATCCTTATCGACACCTTTAAAATCAACTAAATATTGCACTGCAGCCTTAGCTCTTTTATCCGATAAAAGAGCGTTATAACTTGACTTACCTTGACTATCGGTATGTGATCCTAATTCAATAACGATATCCGGATTATCCTTTATAAAACCAGCGACCTTATTCAATTCTTCAGCAGCCTTTTTAGTTATTGAAGATTGGTTTAAATCATAATAAATATCATTGAGCCCAATAACTTTTCCTTCAAAGTATCGATCCATCTCAACGTTAGCCAAAAGCACTCCCATGTTATTAGAATCTGAAAGATTGTCAGAGACCCCAGGAGTCACTTGACCTATACCTTCAAAACAAAGGATACATCCCTCGACATCAACAAAAGCTTCCATTCTTTTTGAAAGGAATCCTTCTTTACGGACTAAAATAGTGTAGTGATTTCCTTTTATGAAGTCTACTTTAAAATCCGGCCGCTGCAACCCTTCTATGACTAATTCTTCTCTTTTCTTAGTGTTATTATACACTTCTATAAGAGCGCCGTGTAATGCTTCTTTATAAGCATCTGGATCTGGATCCTTCTCAGCTAATGTAATCTCAAAGATATATCCAGGCTTTCTGGTAATCTCGTGCTTTAAATAGAATGTTTCGGACTGATTGCTCGGTACTGAGATCCTTTCTTCATATTCTATGAAAGGTGGACGTTCTACAGATATAAGTAACTCGCCTGTCTGGCTTAGATTAAAGCTATAAGTACCTGACTCATCTGAAGTCGTTTGCCCGTAATACTCTGTTGCATCAAGGTTTGAGACAGTAACTGTGGCATCTGAAAGATAACCTCTATTACCGCTTTCGAAAATATATCCTTCAATCTGGTATTGACCAAAAAGGGGCAAAGAAGCCAAAATGGATAATATAAGAAGCAGAGCTTTCATGAAACGGTTGTTTAAGTGAGACGCAAAATACTGTAAAAGTCACATATTATGATAAATCGTAATATATAATAACGAATTGAGTTTGCCTTCTTAAATCATTATAATTCAATGATCTTTGCAGCTTAAGAGAAGAAAGTGAAGAAAGAAGATCTAAGAATTGTTTTCCTGGGAACCCCAGAATTCGCCGTTAGCTCCCTTAAGTCCTTAAATGAGGCTGGATACAATGTAGTAGGCGTCATAACAGCCCCAGACAGGAAGGGAGGAAGAGGCATGAAAGAAGTCTTAGA
Organism: uncultured Saprospiraceae bacterium; assembly: GCA_938039305.1. Taxonomy (GTDB): domain Bacteria; phylum Bacteroidota; class Bacteroidia; order Chitinophagales; family Saprospiraceae; genus JAJRXG01. The sequence goes on along the minus strand of CALHUZ010000059.1, from coordinate 4,008 downwards.
GTCGGACGTAAAGAAATATGCTTCGAAAGAAGGTATGTATGTCATGCAGCCTAAAAATCTTAAAAACGCTGAATTCCTTACTGAATTAGCGGCGCTCAAGGCAAATCTTCAAATAGTCGTAGCCTTCAGAATGCTTCCAGTCGCCGTCTGGGACATGCCATCATTAGGCACCTATAATCTTCATGGTTCGCTACTCCCAAAATATAGAGGAGCTGCCCCAATCAACTGGGCCATCATGAATGGGGAGGATTATACTGGAGTGACGACCTTTAAGCTAAAGCACGAGATAGACACTGGAAGTATCGCACTTCAAGCCAAGTTAGAAATTAAAAAGAGTGATTATCTCAATGACATACATGATAGCATGATGGAAAGAGGTGCATCCTTAATAGTTGAGACGATTGATTCAATCTGTGCAGGTACCATCGAGCTTAAAGAGCAAGATGAAAGCGGCATCACCAAAGCACCGAAGATCTTTCATAAGGACTGTGAATTAGATCTCAAGAAGGACCCAGAATCCCTTTATAACCACATCAGAGGGCTCAGCCCTTACCCAGTAGCTTGGACAACGCTAAAAGAGAAAAAGCTTAAAGTTTACAAGGCGCTGTATACGTACCATCAACATGGATTAGCGGATGGCACTTTTATATCAGATGGAAAATCTTACTTGGCTGTTACTTGTGCTCAAGGGCTGTTGCTGCTGACTGTTGTCCAAGCAGAAGGAAAGAGAAGAATGGGAATAAAGGACTATCTGAACGGCATCAATCTTAAAGAGAATAAACAACAACTTCCAATAAGAATTCTACCACATTGGTCACAGATGTAAGTTCGCTTGAAGTAGACATGCCCATGATGCTTTGAACACCATCTGGCCCACTAGATCTGGATACAGAAGATGCTATGACATATAGCAGCATAGCGAAGATAACGAAGAACACAGATAGGGACTTTTTATACTTAGTCTTGGTTCGCATGCAATGAATTTTCAGTTAAGTATCAGCAGCATCGCGAGCGATGCACATATATAATACGCTGAAAAGAAGTGAAAAGTTACAGAAAGGTTAAAATAAATATTATTAAAATTCTATATGATCCCTTTTGGTAGACTATTGATCAGTCTTTGTGTGTATGGATCTTGTGGATCATCCATGATTTGATCAGCTGTCCCTCTCTCTACAACCTGACCTTCTTTCATGACTAATACCCTATCACATAGATAGTGAATCACCGAGAGGTCATGACTGATAAAGAGAATACTGACATCCAGCTTACTTCTCAGATCGTCCAGCAGATTCAGAATCTGAGCTTGGACTGAGACATCAAGGGCAGAAACACTCTCATCGCATATCAACAGCTCTGGCCTGATAGAAAGCGCTCGAGCGATACAGACTCTCTGTCTCTGGCCTCCTGAAAGCTGATGAGGATATCGACCTACAAAGGATGCATCCAAACCCACTTGATCCATCAATCTGGCTACTTCCGTATCCAACTGATCTTTAGGTACAATGCTATGAAATCGCAGTGGCTCTTTAATCGCTGCACCTATACTCATCTTAGGATTAAGCGAACTGTACGGGTCTTGAAAAACAAGTTGAATCTTAGTCCTTAAATCCCTGTTCTTACTTAGGATAAACGGACTTATATCCTTGCCCCGGTAGGTGATCTGACCTGCCGTAGGATCTATTAGACCTGCGATACAATTGGCTACGGTTGATTTGCCAGAGCCGGACTCCCCTACTATACCGAGTATTTCGCGAAAGCGTAATGAAAAAGAAACTTGATCAACCGCTTTAACATGGGATCTTGGGCCAAAAAATGAAGTCTTCTTAACTGGGAAATGAACACTTAGATCTGTCACTTTAATTATATCCTCTGCTCCGTCAAGCTCATGCTTGACTCTCTGAGTAGGCACATAGGTCTTCTGAACGATCTGATCCACAGTAGGCAAGATCATGTCTCTATTCTCTTTAGAAGGCTTACATGTGAGTAAGGCTTGAGTATAAGCATGCTTAGGGGATAAAAACAAGTCTGGAAGAAGTCCTTCTTCGACGATCTTACCTTGATACATCACAATCACGCTGTCGCAAATATCAGCCACCACGTCGAGGTCATGGGTTATGAATATCAACGAGATATCCTGTGAAGCCACTATATCCTTAAGTAAAGCTATGATCTGGCTCTGAACAGTGACATCTAAGGCTGTCGTCGGTTCATCACAAATAATAATGTCCGGCTTCGCTGCTAAAGCCATGGCTATATTTACGCGTTGCAACTGCCCCCCACTTAGTTCATGTGGATAAGAATTGTATACACGATCAACATCCGGCAAGGACACCTGACGATAAAGGTCTAAAACGACATCTTTTCTTTGACTCTTTAGTCCGATGTCGTGCACGTCAAGCACTTCTTTTACTTGATCTCCACATTTGCGGACGGGATTCAGCGAACTCATAGGCTCTTGAAAAACCATAGAAATCCTCAATCCTCTAATCTTGTATAAAGCCTTATCCTCAATAGAAAGTAAATCTATCTTATCTCCATTGTCATCAAATAATATGGAACCTTGAGTCTGGTTAGAAGTATGGCCTGAAAGGAGATTAAGAATTGACAGACTGGTCACCGACTTACCAGAGCCAGATTCTCCAACAATACCTAAAGCTTGTTTTTTCCTCAGACTAAACGATACATTATCAACAGCAAGAGTTAATTCATGCTCTTGTTGAAATGTGACTCTTAACTGAGACACTTCTAGGATATTATCATCAATATCTGCTGACATGCATGCAAGTTAATAGATCAGATCGAAATGTCCATCCTTACTTAAAAGTAGAGAACGCAGGCGAAATGGCGGTAAACCCTTATGTATCTGAAATAAATAGAACGTCTTAAGTATGGACCAATTAATCCTATATAAGTATCGTTAAGGTGCTGAGGATAAGAATAAGACAAAATAGAAGGAATGAAGAAGTGGATTTTCAGAATATTAGGACTTGTAGTACTGCTCATCATAGCTGCCGTCTTATACATCGAGACGAATAAGGAAGCGTTAGTAGCTGCTGCGGTAGAAGAAGCCAATCATTCTATTAAAGGAACCTTAGTCTACGGAGATGCAGATGTCTCTATCTTTAGATCATTTCCTGATCTTAGGATCACACTCCATGATGTCAATCTCGAGTCCGAGTCATTGGCAGCGACATCACAACTATTGACCAGCGGGAGTCTTGCCATAGATCTTAATATTAAAAGTGTCATTCAATCCGAAGAACCTGTCAAAGTGAACAGCATCGTTATTAGCAACGCTTATCTCAACCTAATAGCTGGAGCTGATGGCATCACAAATTATAACATACTCGAAAGCAGCAATAGAGAATCATCTACAGAAGCTGTAGATCTCACAATTGATAAACTTGAAATAATAGAAAGTAGCATAGAATTCTTAGACCTCAGCAATGGATATAAAAGCAAGCTGGAGCATATCAATCTGAATAGCAAGATCAGCTATATAGCTGAAGTGATCGATATACAAAGTGAAGTCACAAGCAAGTTGAGCTTGAAATATGGAAAAATATTGCCATCCTATAATTTAGATCTGAATATAGAAAGTAACGTCCATGTAAGCTCTGATCTTGAAGTCGTCACTGTAAAAGAGGCGAACGTAATCTTAAATGATCTACCAATAGCACTCAATGGTTCTGTAGCACTATCTGGAGAAGACATGGAGTATAAGTTCGACCTTAACTCTCCAGCCACTGCATTCAAGAAGTTGATATCACTACTTCCAACTTATTATAAAAATGAATACAGCAATATCGTCTCTAAGGGAAGCTATACGTTAGCTGGAAGTATAAATGGAAACACCAAGAACAGCTATCCTCAGTACAACTTAACAATAGATGCTAAAGACGGAGCCATCTCTTATCCCGGGCTTGCAAACCAAATAGATAAAATTGCATTTGGAATAGTTGCCTCTAATCAAAGTTCGAATAGTTACTACAGCGATGTGAAAAT
>CALHUZ010000058.1 GCA_938039305.1 uncultured Saprospiraceae bacterium | reverse complement strand
TCGAAGGATGCCATCATCTTGAACATCTCTTTGTTGATGGTGATTACGCCATACTCATCACTGTCATCGAGCTTTTCCAAAAAGCTCTCTATTGATTGAGCTTGAATTGAAATTGTAAGTAAAAAAGCGGATAAAATGATGCTTATCTTTTTCATAATTGTAATTAATAGGTGATTATAAATTTTTAAAAATTAAGGTTTTGTCAAGATGTAGTATGTTGTCCATTATTGCTTGTTCTCCTTTATCTACTTTGCCGTTGATCAAAGCAAATGCTTCTCTTGTGATCTGCAGGGCCAGTTGTGGATCGTCTATTGTTACTTTATTACTCGGTGCAGTGGCTTGATTAATGCCCCACCAGCTTCCCATCAAGATGAGTAATGTCGCTGCTATAGAAAGTAGTCTTGTCGTCCACTTAGATCTTCGAACGACAGGCATTGTCACTTCTTTAGTGTACTGCACGGAGCGTTCTTCATGTAGAAATGAAAATAGGGCTTGCTCTGGTCCTTGTTCGGTTTGCTCTCCATAATGTGCATTAAGGATACGCTCTTCTTCTAAGGTGGTTTCTCCTGCCCAGTACTTCTCAGTAAGTGCCTTTATGTTGTGTACTTCGCTCATGCGTAAATGCTTGTCAATTTGTGTCTTAATGTTATTCTTGCTCGATGCAGGTATACCTTTACCTTATCGCTACTAAAGCCAGTTATATCGGCTATCTCTTTATATGTATATCCTTCGACATCTCTCAAGTGAATCACTTGCTGTTGTGCCTCTGGAAGTTCTTGTATCGCGTCTCTTATGATCTTCATAGTGTCATCGCTTTGCAGTGCTCTATATGGACTCATGTTATCGTCTGAGATGCCCCTGTGATCGTCCACGTCATCGAGGATTACTTTCTTCCTTCTTAGCTTATCGAGTGCCAGGTTTCTGGTCACTGTCATACACCAAGCCTCCTTGTTTTCTATCTTCTCAAGCTGGTCTTTCTTTTGCCATACCTTTATCAGAACCTCCTGTACCACGTCTTCTGCGGACATCTTGTTGCCTACGATCCTTAGGGCGTAGCGATAAAGTTTATCTTTTATGGGTAATACAGCTTTCAGCACTCGGTTAATGTATTATATATTGCAGACGCAGAATTACGTTCATTTGTTACAGCTCAAGTCTAAATATCATTCTAATCAGTGAAGTTAAAGGTACTCGATAAGCTTTTTTTGAAGGGATTCATAGGTCCTAGCCTTCTGGCTTTCTTCATTGTAGAGTTTGTCTTGATCATGCAGAAGCTCTGGGCAGTGATAGAATCTATCTTGGGTAAGGGGTATGGAGCTATGGATTTTGCTGAGTTGTTCTTCCATTTCTCTGTGATGATTATTCCTATGGCATTGCCACTCACAGTGCTTTTGAGCAGTGTGATGGTATATGGAGACATGGCTGAGAAGTATGAATTGTCGAGTGCAAAGTCAGCAGGTATATCATTTAATCGCTTGCTCAAGCCCGGTTTGATAGTAGCAACCAGTGTATTCTTATTTTCGATACTTGCGTCAAATGTTTTAAAGCCCAATGCCACTGAAGCCTTTCAGAAGAAGCTAAGGAATATGAAGGTGAACAACTTAACTTTTGCATTTGATGAACAAATATTTAATCGAGAATTCAAAGATTTCTCAATCAGGATTGCTGAAAAAATGGATAATGGTCGCTCGATAAAAGATATAATGATGTATGACCATTCTGATGCTGATAAAACTGTAATGAACTTGATTCGCGCTAAAACCGGTGATATTTATACTACCCCTGATCAGAAGTTTCTGATTATGGATCTTAAAGACGGATATCAAGTCAAGGAGATACGTAAAAATTCAGCAGATAGAAAAAGTAAGGGCTTTAATAGGCCTGCACGTGAAATGATGCGATTCACTTTTTCTAGCTTACGGAAAGTCTTCAATCTACAAGAGATGATGGACCTTGATGTCGTCAATGTCTCCTATCGGGAATATGAGTTTATGAATTCATTAGAGCTTATGGAAGTGGTAGATTCGCTCAATGTTGCTCAAGAGAAAGTAATTGAAAAAAATCAGTTCACATACAGTGCCTTAAGAGCTCCTAACGAAACAGATTTTGGTGTCCTTTTGGGTGATATGAAAAACGCAGGTGCGATTTCGAGTTCGTCTTTACCTTCGTCTTCCGCTGCTGCTGCATATAGTAATAAGCTAAAGAAAAGAAGAAACAAAACAGGGAAGGGCTTAATAGATGAAAACGTCCCAGAGGTAGAGCAAAAACCTATTGTGATGATTTTTCCAGATAGGATAACATCAGAGACCAAATCTATAATGGACGTTGTAGAATTTGAAAAAGGAGATAAAGTGCCTGAACTTGCAAAGAAGAATACGGCGGCGCTCAAAACCAGTAACAACAATAATAAGAATGAAACGCGCATCCTTGAGCGTACTAAAGCCAGATATATTTTCAATTTGCATCAGATTTATTCGTTTGCGACTGTCTGTATTATATTTTTATTTATAGGCGCACCTGCGGGAGCGATCGTGCGAAAAGGCGGATTTGGCTATCCTCTTTTGATAGCCATTGGGTTCTATATCACCTTTGTCATGTCGAGTATCATTGGGAAAAAACTGGTTGCAAGTGAATCCCTCACACCGATCTTCGGGGCATGGCTGCCTTGTGTTCTGCTTTTGCCTTTTGCACTATATCTTTCATGGCGCGCACTTAATGACAACAAGCCTATTCTAATTCCTCTATTGAAAAGATTGAGGAATAGAAATTTTAATTCTTGAATTGCCTTTTAGAAAGGATAGTTGATAGCAAAGTTCACATTTTCTAACAAGCTATTCTGGTTCAGTATGATGTGAGAGTTATTAGTAGGATCAAGATATGGACTGCGTACTTTGTAGCCAAAATCAAATCGCAATAAGAAATAGTCGAAGTCAGCTCTAAGTCCCCAACCTACACCTACAGCTATCTCATTTAAAAAGCTACCAGAAAGCTGTGAACCAGGGCGTTCTGCATCATTTTTTAAAGTCCAGACATTTCCTGCATCAGCGAAAATAGCACCTTCCCAAAACCAAAAAAGATCAAAGCGATACTCCATGTTCATTTCGATCTTAAAATCTCCTGTCTGGAAGAATGGTTGGTTCTCTACGGGAGATTCTAAAAGATCACTATATGCTCCAGGTCCTAACTCTCTAAGCTGCCAACCTCTGATACTATTAGGGCCTCCTACAAAGAATGATTTCACAAAAGGGACTACTTGCTCGGATCCTCCATATGGAACAGCAATACCCATATTAAACCTTGCGGCAAACGTGGATCGCTCTTTGACTTTTTTGTAAAATCTGATGTCGCTTTCTAATCTTACAAATGTTGCGAACTCTAATCCCGCCAACTCCCAAGTGTCATTATAGCTGGATAGGGCATTGACCCCTTTGTTGATGATTAAGTTTTCTAATCCCGATATTTCTATATTTCCTAAGAATGAAAAGTGAGAGCCTCCTATTGTTTCTTTGCTTTGTCTATAGATATTTAGTTCTCTAAAAAAGAAGCCAGTGAATAAGTAGTCGCTAAAACTCTTTTCTAAAAGAGGGTTAGGGTCAAGTATGTTTGCTTGAAATGATGAGTCTATACGTGTGTCAAGAACATTGATACCTATCTGAGTCCAGATGTATCTATTGTTCTCATCTGGTTGAAAATTATAAGCCCAAGAAGCATTTACGGTATTCAGACTATAATTGTTGAGTATGTTGGTCGTTCCAAAGCTGAAGTCAATATCCGTGCCTCCATATAGATTCAGATTATTATAAGATTGATCCGTTAGAAGGCCGACCTTGTTTAGAAATGGTGCGAGCTTAAAGACATCAACTATGTGCGGAACTCTAAACGTATTAGTTGCCTGAATACCTATAGTGTTAGCAGCAAATGACGGAATTTGAAATTCAAACGTTCCTTCAATTCCAAAGCTGTGACTGATAGCTCTGTTTTTAAAATTGCGGTTGGTCCAACCTATGTTACCTCCAAAGCCGAATAAGTCTTGTTCTGTGACACTGGGAGCCTTATTAAGTAATGAATAGAATAAGTTGCCTCCCATATCAAAAGCCCACTTGTGTTCATTTGGGGAAAGAAATATATTGAAGTTGTATAGGCTATCGTTAGCAGGATCGACTATCGGTTCTAATTTGATAAAACGATATGGGCTCAATCTTGATAAAGTCCTATTGGTCAAGAACTGGTTTTTTCTGCTGTATACTTCACCAGTTTTTAGTGCGAGTATTTTTTCTATTATTTTAGGTTGAACGATGTACTCATCTGATTTTGAGAAGTATCTGTTTAGGCCAAGTGTATCTGTTCTTAAGAATGATGGGTCTGTAGAGGAAAGATGCTCAGTGTATATGTTGATATCCCCGATGGCATATCTCTGATGCTTTTCTTTATTGATAGGATTGTAGACATAGATATTAGTCGCTACATCGTGTGAGCTACTGTCACCCCTGAACTCTATGAAGTTAGGATTGAAGCCGGCGTATCCATTGTTTTTGGCAATAGTGACCAAACGAGCCTCTTCTTCATCGAATATTCGCGCATCAAGTGGATCTCCAGTATTAATGAGTCTTTCTTCATCGTATTTGCTGAATAACTCGTAGAGGGCTGTGTCTTGAGATTGCATCTTTATATCACCGATATAATATCTATCCATCAAATCGACCTTGTAGCTGACGATGACTTTTTGCTTTCGGACTTGCTCTGTATATGATACTTCAGCATAGTAGAACCCTTTTCTATTCCGAAGATACTGTTGAAACTCTAAGGCACTCTTTTGGGTAAGATCTTCGTCGTATATGGTTAGAGGTGTGCCCCATGTCCGAGGATTAAGCCATATCTTCTTTATAGGTTTTTGTTTGATCAGACCTTTGAGATCTGCTTTAATCTGAGATTTGTCTACTCTTTTATCATCGGTGTTAATAGAATATATATTCTTGATGAGCGCTTTTTCATCCGATTGAAGTTTTTTCGTGGACCCACAACTGCCTAAAGACAAGCCTATCATTAAGATTAGTGCTACCTTTAAGCATGCTGACTGCCAACTTCTGTAAGTCTCTATGATATCCAAGTCTGTAATTAAGCACGTCCAGTCTCTTCGACTGAAAAAATTTAGACAAAAGTATGATTTATTCGTGGTTGAAGGGGATAAGTCTGTCAGCACTTTAATTGCCCAAGAAAGACTCCAACTCAACCAGTTATTTGCAAGTTCCGATTGGATCTCGCGGGATGATACTGGGGTAAATACTAGGACAGCTATAGATTGTACTAAAGAAGAGTTAAAAAAGCTCTCTTTGCTTCAAAGTACTCCGGATGTCATCGGGGTTTTTGAGATTCCTAAGCCAGATGAGCGCTACATAGATAAGGTGCAAAATGTTATTTACCTAGACGGTATTCAGGATCCAGGAAACTTAGGGACTATCATTCGCATAGCCGATTGGTATGGAGTAGACATGGTCATAAGAAGCCCCGACAGTGCTGACTTTTTTAATCCTAAGGTCGTTCAGTCCACTATGGGTAGTATCGGACATGTAGCTTTAGAAACGGTTAGCCAAGATGACTTTAAGACGGTATTTGATGGATTTACAAGGATTGGTGCAAGTCTTTCAGGAGATATCACTTCCGTAAATAAAGCCCATAAGACTTGTTTGGTCATTGGTAATGAAGGGCATGGCCTCTCTTATGAGGTAAACCACAATCTAAGTGCACGAATCAAAATACCTGGTGCACCTAACAAACAAGCAGAATCCCTTAACGCCGGAGTGGCCACAGGTATATTGTGTCAGATGATATTTGGCGAAAGCCTAACTTAACCTGGTAAACTCTCTGAAGAAAGAAGCGCCTTAACTTGTTCTTCTAGATTATGTCTTGGATTAATAGCTGCGATCTTTCCTTCACGATCTAATAAGAAAGTACGTGGGATACTGGATACTCCATAGGTTGCAGCAGCTTGAGACTGCCAGTATTTTAGATCACTGACATGTGAGTCCCATTTTAAGTTGTCCTTTTTGATGGCTTGTACCCATCTTGATTTCGTCTTGTCTAATGAGACACTATATACAGTGAAACCCTTTGGTTGATATTTGTCATAGACGCGCACTACATTAGGGTTTTCTCTTCTACATGGTCCACACCAACTTGCCCAGAAGTCCAAAAGAACTACTTGGCCTCTAAGATCTGAAAGCTTCATTTCCTTTCCATCTACACTTGGAAGGTCAATATCCGGAGCTACTTCACCTATTTTTACTCTTGCCAATGACTGCTGCTTGGCCAGTTCTCTTTTTACAGCTAAAACATAATTCTTGTATTCACCTGTGACATCCAAATCAGGATAAGAAGCTGACATCTTAGCACTTACTGCTTCATGTAGTGGCGCTTGAGTCACATCACCGAAGCGCTGCGTTGCTATCATCATTCCGACTAATGGATTAGCTTCAGCAAGCAAATAGCCTTTCAAAGCATTGAGGTCCATCTCGCCAGTAAGGCTGGCCTTGAGCTTTGACGCATAATCTTCTGAAAGAGGAGATCCAGTTATGTTGTAGTTGTAAGATGAGATATCTGAAAGAGAACCATCGATACTTATTTTTGTATCTGTACTGTCAACCATTAAGAAGATTGACTTAGCACCTATCCGTACTCTGTACAATCCAGCATCCGGTTTTTCTTCCAAGGCAACCGAGAAGTCACCGGTTCCACTTGCAGTGCTTTTCGCAACCACACTATTAGTGTTAGAGATCGGTTCTACCTTATCGAAATAAACAGATAAGTTCTGAGCATCTGGTACAGACCCCTCTATGCTGAATGCTGATTGATCACATCCGATAAATAAAAAAGCAATGCTCGAAATGGCAAGAAGTATAGTGTATCTCATGATCTTGTATGCTTATATAATATCTAAGTCAAAACTAAAAAACCTGTAGCCAGAAGTCAAGAGATGGAGCCTTCAGGGCTCTTTTTACTTTGTTATCTGACCCTTAAAGAACGTAAAAATAGCATATTTATCGTATATATAATTAATTGTATATGTATGCGGCTGGATAATAATGGGTTGTTGTCTAAATAAACCTATTAATCAGGAAAAACAGGACTAAGAAAATCCAAAGAGCATCAATAAAGTGCCAATAGATGCTCAGTACTCTTAGCTTCCTTTCTTTATCGGCATCTGAGAGATATAACAATACGCTTGCTGGCTCAACTAGTCGTTTTCTTGCATCCCAAATGAAGAATCCAAGAAAAGGAATGCCTCCGATGACATGAAGGAAGTGTATGCCAGATATGACATACAAATAAGAACCTAGATTACTCCCAGCAATGCTTATGTTCATCTCGAGCATTTGCTTCCAAGCGACGATCTGAAACACTAAAAAAACTACGGTTAATGAAAGTGTCAACCAGAGGAGTTGCTTATAGAGAGTAGTCTGATCTTCTAAGTAAGCTTTCTTCGTTTTTATGAGCGTATAACTCGCTCCTACCAAGAATAATGTATTGATAAAGAACAATGGTGGAAGTTCTACCGGGGCGAGTCCATTGCTTATCCGCGTATAAATATAGGCGACTGTGAAGCCAATAAATAATGATGTGACACTGGCTAAGACCAATGTGATCAAAATGTATAATGGATGGATTACGTATTCTCTTGTTCTACTCACACCGTTTTAACACTCATATTAATCATTTGTTTGAATTAGTTCGTCTAATACCGCATTTCTAATAAGTCAGGGTATGCATAGATTCTTATATTGGTGTCTTCAATCATCAACTTCTATGACTACGGAACAAGTGAGACCAGAACAGCCAGATAAGGATTGGATCCGAGATGCGATGTTAACTGTGGGATATATTCAGAAGGGGTATCCATTCATTAAGACGCATAAGCTATGGAGAGGCTTAGGAGAATATTCTTGGTTGATTAAAGGAGTCGTGATCGTGGCTATTTTTTTGGGGCTAAAGGCGTTTTCTTCTGTTTCAGATTTCTTTTTTTCAGAAAGCACTGACGAGTCTCAACTTTCACTGTGGTCTTCATTGCAAGGTTTTTCTTTTGAGAGTATGTCTTCTTATTTTGATGGAGGATTAAAGTATGTCATTCTTGCAGCTATAGAAGTATTGATATTTCACATTACTCGAAAGACGCTGCTGACAGTTTCTGATGAAAAGATAGAAACCTCTTTTAAGAGTTTTATCAAGGCTGAGAAAAGGATGATTGCTGTTGCCTTTATGGCGTTCGGTTTGGAGATCGCTTTGACCCGTGTTGGAGGAGGAATATTACGAGGGTTTGGACTGGATTCTGTTGCCATAGTTTGGATCTTCTTGGTTCAGAGTTTTTATTTCGGATTTGCATTGATTGATAACTACAATGAGATATATGGGATGACCATCAAGCAAAGCCATCGCTATGCATGGCAGTTTGCCCCTGTAGCTTTAATCACCGGAGCGGTGATGAATATACTGATGCATATTCCGCTTATAGGAGTTGTGTTAGGTTCTATATTCTGCGCCGTAGTCACTACACTGACCATGCATCATTTGTCAAATTTACAAACGGACATGGCTTGGGTATTTGTAGAAAAGAGAAAGAAGAAAAAAGCCAAAAGGAAAAGTAAGTGAGCATTGCCCGAAAGATCACGTCGCTTTTAGAATACTCTGGAGATCCTGAAACAGCAATCAAGTGGAGTGCATATATGAGGAATAAGTTTGAGTTCTACGGAGTCTCAGCACCCATCCGAAAGCAAGTGCTCAAAGAACAATATGCTTTGGCTAAGAACTTGAGTCATGATGACTTGATCCAAGAAATAGATGAGCTCTGGTCGGACGATCATCGAGAATGCCAATACGCCGCGATGGATATCCTTTTCAAGCGCAAGAAAAACCTTGTGGCTGATGACTTTGATCATGTCATGTCTTGGGTGACTACTAAATCATGGTGGGATACGGTAGATGGATTAGTCAGCCATCTCGTCGGTATACTTTTTCAAAAATATCCAGAGTTGAAATTAGCCTATCTCCCTATCTACTTGGATAGTGATAACATCTGGCTCAATAGAACGTGTCTCATCTATCAATTGAAATATGGACGTGATACAGACTTTGAAGAGTTGAAAAAATCAATCCTTTATCTAAAACATAAGAATGAGTTCTTTGTGCAGAAAGCTATAGGCTGGTCCTTAAGGCAGTATAGTAAGTTTGAACCTGATCGGGTGATACAGTTTGTAGGCCAGCATGATTTTTCAAAGTTGGTTCAGACGGAAGGGCTGAAGCATGTAAACAAAAGTATGTAGACTCGATTATAAAATCACTATGCCATGTCAAGCATAGGTAGTTGCTTTACCTTATGATAAGTGAGTGCAGCCTTGATGCAGCTTTTTAATTCTTGCTTAGGGATTTTATCATTCATCTGAAATACAATCGCTCTATTTTTTTTCATAGTTGAATGTGTCACCGTAAACTAATCTGAATGTTTCAACAAGCTTGCTGGTACACTTAAAGTATATGGCATATTGATCTGGACTTTTCGCCTTCCAGTCGATTCTAATTGT
>CALHUZ010000057.1 GCA_938039305.1 uncultured Saprospiraceae bacterium | reverse complement strand
CGAGGGAATGAAAGAACTTCCTGCATCTATAGGTCATACCAATTTCGAAAGCCTTGCTACATTTTGGTTTTTATATTTCGGTATTTTCCTTATTCCTTTAGGCTTATTAGTACATTCGATTGAAAAACAAAAACAGGTTCTTCCTCACACCTTTACTGTTAGTTATCTTATAATAGTGTTACTTGGCTGTTACATGGTGCCTCATTCAGGTATTACTTTTTTCATGCTACCACAAGCAGTCTATATGTTAATCAGCAATAGTATTAAAGCAAAGCAGCGTGTCTGAATTTTCTCAATCCTTGGCAGCTTTAGTATTTGTTGTTAGTATACAAATAGCATGTACAATATTCTTTTTTCACCCTTATCTCATTAAGTGGGGAGCTACAGAGAAAGTCGTCAGCACTTCGTTATTAGGAGATGAATATGGCGAAGAAATACGGTCGACAAGGGCGATTGAGATAAATGGCTCCCAAAATCAGATATGGGCATGTTTGGTCAATATGGGAGCGGATCGAAAAGGCTTCTACAGCTACTATCTTATAGAGTACTTGTCCGGATGTAAAATAAATAAAAACAATACAGAGAGTGAAAACACCTTAGAAATAGGCCGATTAGTGCCCATAAAATCTATGGACAAATCGGGTGAGTACACTACGGGATTTGAGGTTGTTGCAATAAGAGACAAAGAAGCATTGGTACTACAAGGTTGGGGAACCTTTTTTATTGAAAACGTAAATGACAATACGTCTCAATTGATCATTAGAACATACGGAAACAAAAGCAAAAATTTTATTCAAAAACTTGGGAATCAAATTTTTGATGTCTTACATTATGTAATGGAAAAGAGAATGTTGTTAGGCATAAAAGATAAAATCGAAACCAACGGGAAAAAATATACGACAACAACAGATAATATATGGACGCTTACAATATTAGCAAGTCTGTTTATAGGTATGGTAATGATTTTTGTGTCAAAACGAAATTATAAGATAATCCTGCCAACACTCATCTTTATAATGATCCAGTATTTTTCATTAGTACTAAATCCCAATCCGTATTTAGGAATTTTTCTACTGTGCACCATAAGTGGCATTACACTTTTATATCTTAAACGCCCTATTTCAAAAAAGTAGCGACAGGTAATAAAAGTCAATTGTAAATGGAAGCTTTTCTGAGTTCTATACCCTTGTAATAATTTAGTTGCATCGTAATTATACCGAGGTTACGTTTTCAACAGCCTACCCTTTTTCAAAGCTAAACGCAATATTACATCCGTCTTCTCTTGAATTAAGAATTAGAGTATTGTCATTTAGAGAAAGGTTTTGACAATCTCCATCAAAGCAAATTTCAACTGAGTCACCATTATCGGTGTATGTTCCTGCTTCAGCTTCTGGTGCATCATCATCATAGTTGAAGGTGATAACAACTGTGCCACTTTCTGTAAAGTCCATATCAAGACAGAGACTTTCTTCTAAGATAAAAACGCAACCGTTGTTAGCATCTATGTTTGTTTCTGCAATATCAGAAGGGCATGATGTCAAAGCCACATTGGTTAATATCCAACTACCGACTATGCCATCGTCGTTGTCGCTTGAACATGAAGTAATCATAACCAGTAAGAGGAAGGAAACAAGAAATTTTAATTGATACATATTCTAACGATTGAAGTAGTCTAATAAGTTTGAACTTCAAACATAAGCTAAGAGCCCGGCTGTATCTTGCTTCAATTCATAACTGTTAGGTTTTGATGTATAACTGTCATCTATATGAAACACAGAAGGTCTCCTAATGAAGGAAATCTGAACCTGCCTTCAGGAAGGAAGTTTAGATGTCCACTTTATATACTCTGATAAATCCTTCTGTGGATCTCTTTGAAGAAACACTCTTTCACAGAGAACACTGAATTTGGCGCAGAGAGAAACACGGAGGCAACTCTATCCCATAAATCATATAACAGGGTTAAAATAAGATCTCAGCCAGACAAGTCTGCCTTCCGTAGGGAGGTTTAGCTGTCCTACTGTGTAGATCTGAACTTGCCTTTTTTAATCGGAGATCTGAACTTGTTCGGATTAATTTGAACGTTGTTCAAATACGTATATGCCTTTGGCACATATCAGCCAAACAAGTTTAGCTGTCCTTTCTCCATGCTCTGTGAAATTCCTCTATGGAACTCTGAGAAGAGTTTTTTTTCACAGAGAGCACTGAGTCAATTCACTGAAAGACACAGAGGTTGTAAGGTCAGAGTTGAGACCGGCACATGTGATAACTTTTCAGCCAAACAAGCCTGCCTTCCGTAGGCACGCTTAGCTGTCTGTAAATCAACTTGCAGATATAAATGGAATACCATTAGCTGCTTGCACATAGAGATAGCTGACCAATCCTGCATAAACTAATCCAAAGACAATAGTGGCAAGCATTCTAACATTTGCGGAAAGCGATGTCTTCTTATATAATAGAAAGGCAAAGAATGGAATAACCTGTAAGGCATGTAGACCTAAGAAATGCCCGACCCTTAGATCACCACCAAGGGTACTCCAATTGACAAAAGGAAGTCCTTCGCCACCATCGGGAACCCCGACTGAATGGCCTTCATTGGAGATCATCTTTCCCCCTATCCAACTGGCTAGTAGAAATATTGCTAATCCTAATTTTACAGCCATGAGATAACCTTTATCAATATTGGGCTTTTTGAATAGATAGAGCAAGAAAGCTATGATAACTACAATTGTATTGATGGCAATCAAAAGTCCCATCATGCCAAAAAGTAAGGAATCAAAATTCGTTTCGAAGTTAAAATGTGAACGGGTCGCGCGACTCGCTTGATAAATAACGATACCTATCTCTATGAGCATAGTCACTCCAATCGTCCAAGACATCGGTTTGACCCATCGCATACTCTTAGGAAGATCAAAAAGTATCCATCCCATTGTCCAACAATAAATCCAAAGAGATAAGCAAAACTTGATTGGCTTAATCCAGGCATTGATTCCCATCACATGACGTGGATCTAATAGAAAAGGAATTATTAGTAAGCATCCTAGAATGAGGTTAATCAACCCAACTTGGTACAATATCTTATTGCGATATCGTAGCTCAGCCATCCATTCAAAAATTTTCATGATCCACCTTTTTTGTCATCACAGCTCTTAAAATTAGATATAGCAACAATCCAACGGGCCCGAGCATAAAGGTACCGAGCAAGCATGGTACCAACAACCATCGATTGATACCTCTCTTTTTAGCATCGCCAACTTCCCAAGATCCAACCCACAAATCAAAAGCGAGATAGTGAACCCATCCTGCAAGTACTGACTTAGGATCTGTGAATAGGCCCATAACGCCTTCTAAAGAACCAAACGATGACAAATCCATGGAGCCACCTGGAGCAAAGAAAACTAGATAAGCATACAGTATAGAAAGCACTATGGGAATCAAAGCATACTGAACGATAGGTCTCGTATATTTCCAATAGGGTACAAAAATGAGTAGTACCCAACCAAGCATAGCTAAGTTACTGGCATAAGTAAAAAGTAGATCGAAGGACATGAAGCGTGATTTGGTCGTCCAAAAGGTATGGAAAATAATATCTCCTGTTAGTTTATAACCGACGAAAATATATGCTAAGCGGTTCAAACATCTAATATTTGGTATGACCGGCTTAAATGGAGCCATATTTGCAGCTCATAACCAAACCTCTTAATTTATGGCGCATACAACTCCATCTCGAGCTCAAATATCAAGAAGTGCTATCAGGCGAATGCACGTTGAGATGCGACACTTACTCATCAGAGGAAGTTATAAGCCCATCGGCCGATCTGGTCAAGCCATGATTCAATCATTGCTTGCTATCAATCCAGAAATTTACGGTTCTATAGCCAATCCAGCACATGTGGAACTATCAGGACTTTTATATGTATTTCAGAGATTGCCGCAAGGCATCGAGCAGTGTAGAAATATAAATCTCATCAGTAGAGAAGGATATGAGGATTCTAATTTCACTCCGATCATACCAAGCAAGCGACGACGCAACTGCTATCGTATAGATGACGAACAGATGATGATAGAGATGACAAGAGGTGGTAGTGATGTATACGATGTATTGACTCACTTAACCTTCATGTATAATGAGGCGGAAAAGATCGGTCGTAATGCACTCAATAATCGCAATCAACCCAATCGAACTTGGAAAATGCTTTCTAAGATTGTAAAACTTAAAAAACTAACACCAGAGCAAGAAGATATAGCTACATCTCATCTCAGCACTCTACTCGGAAGAACGTATAAAGAAACTGCTCAAGCACTGGAGTTATTCAAAAGAGCAGATGGTGTGAACAACCTCTATTCTATCTGCTATTGGCTTGGTAAGCTAAGTATAGAAGAAACATTGGATAGCAATGATAGAGAGATCACATTCTCCACAGCACTCAAGGAACAATTGGGTCATCATACCTATGGCGAGAAGTGGGCCAACCATATAAAGAAGCACCTCAGTGATCACGACTTGATCCATAGAAAGGTCCACATCATCAGTGCGAATATGCACAGTGTGATGAACTGCATATATGCTCAAGATGCACTTGGTAAAAAGTATGCTTCCAAGAATCTAATGGATATCGCAACTGTACTAAGTGATGATGCGAATCAAAAGCTCAGAGATAAAGTCAAGAAGTACGCATTATCAAAAGGTATGGCAAAGCTACATGACGATAGTGGTACCAACATACCCGTTCAGATCATAGATCTATCTAAAGTCGACCTGTCTGAACTACCAAAAGAAATCCAATCATCATCTAAAGACATCTCTTGTGATGATATCATACTGGTGATGGATTATGCATTTGGCGAGCAGGCCTATGAGACGATGGATGAGCTACTGAAGCCTTACGATCTCGTCGATCATAAGATAAAAATGAACATAGGTTCTATCAACATCATGGGTAAAGCGGGCATATTAAAAGGTGGTAAAGGTGATATCATGATAGCCACTGCTCATGTCTTCGAAGGGTCAGCTGACAACTATCCTTTTAAAAATGAACTGAAAGAAAAACATTTTGAAAAGTATCCACTCAATGTTTGTACTGGATCTATGATCACAGTGCTGGGCACTTCACTTCAGAACAAGGACATCCTTCAGTACTTTCTAAAATCTTCTTGGTCGGCTATCGGCCTCGAGATGGAAGGAGCCCACTATCAAAAAGCTATTCAAGTTGCCTCTAAAATTAGAAACAGCATCTCGTCTAATACAAAACTCAGATATGCCTACTATGCTTCAGATAATCCACTGGAAACTGGAAGCACACTTGCATCGGGAAGCTTAGGACTGGGAGGTGTGACGCCTACTTATGCGATTACGATTGAGATCTTGAAAGGAGTGATAGGCGGATAGGATGGTTGATGGTTGATGGTTGATGGTTGATGGTTGATGGTTGATGGTTGATGGTAAGAAATACTATGGACCGATAACCATAAACTGATAACTGGTATAGGCACAAAAAAAAGACCCAACTAAAAAAGTTGGGTCTCGAAATACAAATTCTTAAATGCTGCTTGTTAAACTACTTTAACGTCTACTGCATTCATACCTTTTCTTCCTTCTGCTAACTCAAACTCCACTGTATCTCCTTCTCTAATCTCATCGATAAGACCTGATGTATGAACAAAATGGTCTTTGCCTGAGCCTTCTTCACTAATAAATCCGAAACCTTTAGATTCATTGAAGAATTTTACTGTACCTGTCATTATATATATTTAATTATGAATTGCAAATGTATAACTATCTCTAAATAGTTGCTTATTTTTTGTCTGTATCTGCAGGTGCTTCAGCTTTTCCTTTCACTTCAGCATCACCTTCTGCTTTGACCGTGCCTTCTTCCGCTTTTGCTTCTGCCGCTGGATCAACTTTAGGCGTTTTAGGCTTTGGTGGTTCAACTGGAGCTATAGACACATTAACCGCATTGGCACCTTTTTGACCCATTTCTACCTCAAACTTCACCCTATTTCCTTCGCCAATTGGCTCATTGACATTATTGATATGGACGAATACACTTTCCTTAGTTTCTAAGTCATTGATAAAGCCATAGCCCTTCTCGTTATTGAAGAACTTGACGATACCTGTTCTGATTGGGTCTATAGGAGTATTATCTCTTGGTGGAACACCAAGGCGTATATCTTCAGCCTTAATCTTAATTCTTTTCGTTGGATCTGGTGGTGTATCAGTGAAGTTACCAAACTCATCTACATACATGATCTGATCCTCAAAGCTCAACTTACCTCTATCCTCCTTCTCCATCTTCCGTTGCTCACGGCGATCAAGCTTGTCTTGCTTTTTCTTTCTACGTTTTTTTTCTTTCTCTTTCTTACTAAATGTCTCTTGCGACTTGGCCATATTATACGGTTGGTTAAAAAAAAACAGCGTGATTCAGAATCAATCGCAGACCTTCAAAATAGCCTGGTCAAAAGCCATATTTCAAATCGGAAACGAAGATATTGAAAAAATATCGAAAGCCCTGAATCAGAACTGTTTACATATTTGGATTAACGCATATGATCTTCAAAAAGTTCGGTTTATCACCATGTTTTATTGATTTACACCTCGTAAATCCTCACTTTTCGCTTTTTTATCCTTGTATTATCAAGAACAGTAACAAGACGCTTTACGTCTGACCTCGGCACTCCAACAAAAGCACAATCCCCTTTTAGCTCAATCACACCGAGTTGCCCCTTCTCTAACACCCCTTGCTTGTAGATGTGTCCTGCTATATCTCCTTTGGATATATTATCCTTTCTTCCTCCAGATATATAGAGTGTAGTCCATGCGGCGGCTTGAGGAGTTGGTGATTCCTTCAAGTCTGCTTGATTGATGACCAGCCGATCTGTTGAGATCCTTATAAAATCTGGAAGCCTATCCCCTGACCAATGAAGCACATAAGCTGTACCGCTGGCGTTCATTCTTGCCGTACGTCCGTTTCTATGCACGAATTCCTCAGGCCTTAGCGGCAAATGATAATGTATGATATAATCCAATGATGGTACATCTATACCTCGGGCTGCCAGGTCTGTGGCTAATAAGACTTGATGAGATC
>CALHUZ010000056.1 GCA_938039305.1 uncultured Saprospiraceae bacterium | reverse complement strand
GCACCCATCACAGCAACTGATTTACCTACTGTGACCTTCTCAGTCAATACGTCAATGTAGCTTACAGCCTTTGGATGATCTATACCCTCTATCTGAGGCGTTCTCGGGACGACACCTGTACAGATGATAACATCATCATATCCACCTTCCTTGAGTGAAGCTTCAGTTGCTTTGGTATTCAGGTGTAGATTGACTCCTGTAAGTTCTATTTGCTTATTGAAGTATCTAATGGTTTCGTAAAATTCTTCTTTACCAGGTATCTTCTTAGCCATATTGAACTGACCACCGATCTCGCTACTTGCTTCGAAAAGATCAACTTTATGACCTCTTTGTGCAGCTATTGTTGCTGCAGCGAGCCCTGCTGGTCCAGCTCCTACGACCGCTATCTTCTTGGCGTTATCTGTTGGGTCATAGTTTAACTCAGTTTCATGACATGCTCTTGGGTTTACGAGACAAGAGCATACTTTCAAGTTGAAAGTATGGTCTAGGCAAGCTTGGTTACAACCTATACAAGTATTGATTTCATCAGCTCGCCCTTCGATTGATTTAAGTACGATATTCTCATCAGCCAAGAATGGTCGTGCCATACTGATCATATCAGAACATCCTTCAGCCAGTGCTTTTTCGGCTATTTCTGGCATGTTGAATCTATTGGTAGTAACAAGAGGGATATTCACTTCTCCCATCATTCTTTTTGTGACCCAAGCAAATCCGCCTCTTGGTACCATCGTCGCTATGGTTGGTATACGTGCTTCGTGCCATCCTATTCCAGTATTGATGATCGTTGCGCCTGCTTTTTCAATTTCCTTAGCCAAGTGCACAACTTCTTCCCATGAACTACCGTCCGCTACTAAGTCGAGCATAGAGAGTCTGTATATGATGATAAAGTTCTCGCCAACTTTCTCTCTTGTACGTCTCACAATCTCCAGAGGAAACTTAATTCTGTTTTCATAAGAACCTCCCCACTCGTCAGTACGTCTATTTACCTTCGAAACGATGAACTGATTGATCAGGTATCCTTCAGAACCCATGATTTCAACACCATCATATCCAGCATGCTGTGCCAAAGCAGCGCATTCAACGAAATCATTGATTGTCCTTTCTACTCCTTCTGCACTAAGCCCTTTAGAAGGAAATGGCGAGATAGGAGCCTTCGTGTCACTGGATGATACATTGTGCGGGCTATATCCATATCTACCTACGTGTAGGATTTGCATGCATATAACACCTCCTTCATCATGGACGGCTTTAGTTATTATTTTGTGCTTGTCCGCTTCTTCTATAGTACTCATGGATTTCCCTCCTGGAAGGGCACTTCCTTCATCACTGGGAGCTATACCTCCCGAAACAATTAATCCGACTTGGCCTTTAGCTCGCTCGGCATAGAATCTTGCCATACGTTCATAGCCTCCCTCGATATCTTCGAGTCCAGTATGCATAGAGCCCATGAGGACTCGATTCTTAAGTGTTCTGAATCCTAAATCAAGAGGAGACAGAAGGTTAGGGTATAGTGTAGACATATGTTTCTTAGTTTGAGCTCCAAAATAAAAATAGCTAAAGCAGCAGGTGTCATTATAATTGGCAATGCTCTAATTTAAACCTAAAGGATATCACCTGTAGATCTAATTTCTGACTCTTTGGACCAACATTATAATTGATCTTGGATGAGTTTACTCAAAAGTAAGAACAAAGTATGGCACCCATGATGGCAAAGCACACAATCCAAAAGCCAACATGGATCATGATATACTTGAACGGTCTTCGCTCAAATAAACTGTGCATACCAATAAATGGCAGACCAAGGAGCAATGACAATTCAATTCCGTGTATGATACCATGAGTAGCTGATCGGTGTCTATCTCCATATGTTGACATAAAGTCATTTATAAAAATGCTCATTGCCGATGAAGGGTCTTCTAATGCAGCCTCGCCTAAGAATAATTGAATTATGGCAGATTGATGCACACTAAACAAGGCCAAAATGTAAGTTGCAAAAAGACTAAAGAGATAGCTCAAGGCAAATATTTTAAACATATTTCCTGATGAAGCGCGCTCTTCAGATATTTCTGCGGAACTCATCCAGGCTTTCCCAAATACTTTTGGGCTATACCAGATAGATCCGATGATTAATGGGATTAAAGCTACAATAAGAAGTAGCCACCAGTTAGGTTGTGTCATGATAGTTAGTTAAATTATAATTTGAAGTGTGAAGCTTATTAGGGTTTTGATTGTATTATTCTCTTTTGTTTTAGTGAAGAATGTTCATGGTTGCAGTTGCAATTTTTAGAAATTGAAAAATTAGAAAACAGAAGAATTTTTTCTAATTTTGATTCATAAGTATTTTTCTGGAATACAATTGATTTTCTAATTGCAGCACTAAGACATATATACTTGAAGGAAGGCCTATGTTGTCTATCATGTATCGATGCTCTGGGTTGGAATTAGATTTCCAAACCTTTTTTCCAGCCATGTCATAAAGTGCTAATGTGTAACTCTGTTCTGTCAGAGTAGTTAGTGGTATTTCGATTCCATTTTGAAGGCTGAGAATTGGAGCGACTTTGAGTGGGTCTGGGGGGATAGGCTTCTGGCTTCCGCTGCAAGTGTTAGAGCTGATTAATTCATACCTCGTTGTGAATAAGGTCTGAATCATTCTATCTACTTGTCCTCTTGTGAAAAAGAAAAGGCATTCGTCATCTCGGAAGTTCATAAAGTTCGTGTCCATATCTCTGCTTCCACATGAAGAAGCATCTTCATCGCATTTTCCAAAGTATGGGCCAAATTGATTAGGTGTATCTGCCACAAGATCATCATCATTAAAGCACCCAGTCTCAGATCCATATGGATGAAATACATTTAGATAATGAGCGATCTCATGGGTTAGTGTTTTGCCAAGATTAAAAGGTCCATCATCGTTTGGTCTCAGACCTACTACTTGATAGTCTAATACAATTCCATCTGTCTCCGTTTCTTCTGGATCGTCAGGAAATGTTGCATCACCTGTGATACCATCACTTCTACTTCCTATCCAGACATTTAGATATCGTTCAGGGTTCCAAGGGCTACTTCCTCCTAACTCAGTGTCTTTTATCATCCGCTCACCATCCACCTTATTAACTTGATCGGCGATGTTTTCGATTCTGGTATTGATTCTAATTATCCCAGAAGATGCATCTGCCGTCGGTCGAATAGACGCTAAGCAAAATGTTATACCTGGCGTAGCTACTTTCTTATCAAACTTAGCGGGCAGCGATTTTGTTAGAGGACTTTTTTTGTTGTAATCATTATTAATCACCTCTAATTGTGACATGATCACTTCATCTGAAATATTTTCTTCTTCAGAACTATAGACGATATGAAATACAACTGGTATCTCGATCACTTCCCTAGGATAGGAAATGAGTTCTGTGATGGCCGCACTGTTAACGGGCACTTTCGAAGTACCACATCTGATCTTGTTGTCTTGACTATAGATCAGCGTATTTGATAATATTATCAATATCGTTAAGAGTGCCGCTCTCATTGAATAGCAGGTTGACCTCTTGTAATATAGAGAAATATTATGATATAATAAACTTCGGAAGATACTTGAAGCGGTCTTTTCTCTGATAGGTGAATCGCCACTCTGCCAATAACTCTATGATTATCGCTCGAATAACTATGGATGTGTTTCCATTATATAATATTTAATTCTCATATTTGAGCTTCAAGTTAAACCATGCGTCAATACCTAGATCTACTGGATCACATTCTTACGAATGGAGCACAAAAAGGCGATCGTACAGGAACAGGTACGATCTCTTGCTTTGGTTATCAGATGCGTTTCGATCTCAGCAAAGGGTTCCCGATGCTAACTACGAAGAAACTTCACTTACGATCTATTATTCATGAACTGCTTTGGTTTATAAAAGGGGAGACCAATGTCCAATACCTGAGAGAGCACAAGGTGCGTATCTGGGATGAGTGGGCAGATGCATCAGGGGATCTTGGTCCTGTATACGGAAAGCAATGGCGTAGATGGGAAGGTGTAGATGGAAAAGTATATGATCAACTTTCTGAAGTGATCGATACGATAAAGCAGAACCCAAACTCACGAAGGATCATAGTCAGTGCATGGAATGTTGCCGAGCTGCCGGACATGGCATTGATGCCATGTCACTGTTTGTTTCAGTTTTATGTGGCAGATGGAAAACTGTCTTGTCAGTTATATCAGCGTTCAGCGGATACATTTTTAGGCGTACCGTTCAACATAGCATCATATGCATTGCTCACGATGATGATTGCACAAGTGTGTGATCTTGAAGTAGGAGACTTCATTCATTCATTTGGTGATGTGCATTTATATAACAACCATATCGATCAAGCAAAGCTGCAGCTGGAAAGGACGCCAATGGCGCTCCCAACAATGAAGATCAATCCAGACGTCAAGGCAATAGAAGATTTTGTTTTTGAGGATTTTGAAGTCATTAATTACGATCCTCATCCACATATAAAAGCTGCTGTATCGATATGATTATTTGTATTAAATCTTAATAAGAATAGCCCGCGGGGAATATTGTAATATATATGGTTGGAAGAGTATTTTTGCGGCGAAATAAGGGTCATATAGGCCTAAATTATATTTGTAAAAGGGAAAAAATGATAGCAAGTCTGCGCACCTCTTCATACTTCGTAGCCCTTATCTTCTTTACATCCTCATTGTTTGCTCAACCGAGTGTTGATGCAGGTAAGACGACTTTTAGGAATTACTGTGCTTCTTGTCACTCTAAGGATATGGTCACCAAGTCAACGGGGCCAGCACTTGCGGGTGCACAAGAGAGATGGGCGGACTATCCTTTAGAAGATCTCTACGGTTGGATTCGTAATAGTGCGAAGATGATCAATGTTGTGAAGCACCCTCGTGCTATAGCAGTATGGGAAGAGAACAACAAAGCAGTCATGACTGCTTTCCCTAATCTCACTGATGATGATATCGCTTCTCTATTATTATATATAGATTATCAAGTCGCAAACCCTCCAGGAGGAGGTGGCGGTGATGTTGCATCAACAGCTGTTGGTTCAGGAGCAAAGCAGCAAGGTCAATATAACTGGCTATACTGGGTACTTTTCGGATTACTTGGAGCTCTTGCACTGATTCTGACTAAGACGATCAACAGCTTAGACGAAGTGGTAGCAAGCAAAGAAGGTACAACGCTTGTTAGACAACCATTGCTAAAGCGCATCTTCTCAAAAAGAAACATTTCCTTCATGGTATTCGCTCTGATCGTAATCGGAGGTTATAATACTGTGAACAACGCCATAGCTTTAGGGAGACAACAAAACTATCAGCCAGATCAGCCTATTAAGTTCTCTCACGAGACTCATGCAGGTGTTAACCAGATCGACTGTCAGTATTGCCACGATGGTGCAAGAAGATCAAAGCATTCTGTGATTCCAGCGGCTAATACTTGTATGAATTGTCATTCAGCGATTCAAGTAGGTTCTAAGTACGGAACTGCAGAGCTTACTAAAATTTACGCTTCAGTTGGATATGATCCTTCTACAGGTGCCTATATAGATGGTTATGAGTCACTTAAGGAAGAAGAGATAAAAGACATTTACACCAAGTGGATAGGAGATTCTTACTTAGATGCGAATAGCCTTAATGCATTGGATAAGAAAGGGAACAAGTTAGTAGATGAGCAGTGGGCAGGAATCGTTAGCTCACTCACTAACGAGCAGAAGAAAGAGATACCTGGTCCGATTGAATGGATCCGCATACACAATCTTCCGGATCATGTATACTTCAATCACGCTCAACACGTGACAGTAGGGCAAGTAGAGTGTCAGGATTGTCATGGAAAGGTTGAGGAGATGGAGGTTGTGTCACAGCATGCACCTCTTAGTATGGGATGGTGTATCAACTGCCACAGACAAACAGAGGTGAAATTCCAAGACAACGATTACTATGCAAGCTATGAGGCTTACCATGAGCAGTTGTCAGATGGTAAAAAAGAGAAAGTAACAGTAGAGGACATCGGTGGACTTGAGTGCCAAAAGTGTCATTACTAACATATATAGATACATCAGTTAGATGAGTACAAAGATCAGCGGCATATGGATAGGGGAGAAAGATCTTTCAGGAGATCAAGAATTCCTACGTGATGCACAAAACGAAGTTCAAAGTCCATCCATTATTGAGGCATTAGGCAACCAAGAGGTAGCTGAAAATCAAGGTGGTAACAGAAGAGACTTCTTGAAAATGATGGGTTTCAGTCTGGGTGCAGCTACTATGGCTGCTGGATGTGATATCCCTGTTAAGAGAGCTATCCCGTACGTCATCAAGCCAGATGCCATCGTACCTGGAGTGGCTAATTACTATGCTTCGTCTTTCGTAGATGGTGGTGATTACTGCTCTATCCTTGTGAAAACAAGAGAAGGACGTCCCATTAAGATAGAAGGTAATAGCTTGTCTGGTGTTACTAAAGGTGGTACTTCTGCCAGAGCGCAGGCTTCAGTACTATCCCTATATGATGTGAATCGTATCAAGTACCCAACGATCGGAGGAGAGCAAGCTTCATGGGCGGATGTAGATAAGGCAGTAAAAGCTAAGTTAGCAGCTGCAAAAGGCATCAGAATTGTAACGAACACAATCCTGAGCCCAACTGAAAAGAAAACGTTGCAATCATTCACTGCTAAGTATCCTAATGCTCAGGTAGTAACATATGATCCGGTTTCTTCAGCCGCGATGCTTGAAGCAAATCAAAAAACATTTGGCGATAGAGCGATACCTAACTATCACTTTGATAAAGCAACACATATAGTAAGTTTCAACGCTGATTTCTTAGGTACATGGGTTTCTCCTATCGAGTTTGCACATGACTACGCAAAAGGAAGAAAGATAAAAGATGTGAAGGGCGCCAAAATGTCCAAGCATATCCAGGTAGAATCACAGATGTCTATGTCTGGCTCTAATGCAGACAATAGAATACTCGTCAAGCCTTCAGAGCAAGGTGCCGCTATCGCATATCTGTATCAGCAAGTAATGGGTTTAGGCTCAAGATCAGCTGGTCTTAATGCAGCGGCTGAAAAAGCACTCAAGCAGTTAGCTGCGCAGTTGAAGAGTCATAAAGGATCTTCATTGATCATCAGTGCAAGTAACAATCCTGCAGAGCAAGAAATAGTAAACGCACTAAATATCAGCCTTGGTAACTACGGAAACACGATCTCTTGGGATAGTGCGTCATTACAGAGACAAGGAGATGAAAAAGGACTTGTACAGCTTACCGCAGACATTAAGTCTGGTAGAGTTGATACAGTTATATATAACAATTGTAACCCTGTATTTGAATACAGTGGTGCAAATGGTTTGGTTGAAGCTCTTGGGAGCGTAGCCAATAAGATAGGCTTGTCATACACTAATGATGAGACGACATTGACTTGCGATATCATCGCACCGATTCATCATAATCTTGAAAGTTGGGGAGATGCTGAGCCAAAGCGTGGTCACATATCATTGATCCAACCTACTATCTCACCATTGTTCGATACGAGACAAGCTGGACATTCGATGTTGACTTGGGCTGGTAGCGAAGCTTTAGATGCTTCAGCAGAGCAGCCATACTACGACTATCTAAGATCTATATGGGCGTCAAGCTATCATGCTAATCAGTCGGAATACTTGAGTTTTCAGGCTTTTTGGGACAAAGCAGTTCATGATGGAGTATATCATGGAGATAGCTCTTCAAGAGTTGATCTCGCTTCCGCAAATGCAGATGCTGCAGGAGCAATGGGCAAAATCGGTAAGATATCAGGAGCGGAGTTAGAACTACAATTTACAGAGTCAATTGCAATCGGTAATGGACAGTATAGTAATAACCCATGGCTTCAGGAGATGCCAGATCCAGTCACAAGATGTGCTTGGGGTAACTACCTCGCTGTACCTGTAGACTTTGATGGTGTACGTAAGTTTTTAGGCCTTAATGGTTTGAAAGATGGAGATCTCGCGGATGTTACTATCGAAGGTCAGACATTCAGAGTGCCAGTGATACAACAGTTTGGACAGATGAAAGGAACTGTTTCATTAGCGATGGGCTATGGAAGGGGAGCAGGAGGAGCTTGTGCTACAGGCATAGGTGTAGATGTGAATACAGCAATCACAGTAACAGATGGAAAAGCTAACTATAGCTCATCTAATGTATCATTATCTAGAAAAGAAGGAGAAGAAGAGCACTATAGTGCAGTTCAATATCATCATACGATGGGTGTCACTGCTCCCAATGAAGCAGGAGAATCTATTAATGCAGATGAGACAACATTGGCTCCAGGATATGGAAACATATTCTCAGGATTCCAAGGTTCGCTTACTGAGCGTTCAATCATTAGACATACACATGTTGATGATTTAGAGCAATCAGTAGAAGACTTAATCCATGAGCGTGAGCATCATGAAAGCCTAAATGCAGAGACTCTATATCCATACAGTGAGTATGTAGCCGAGAAGTATAGTCAAGGACATCACTGGGGCATGCACGTTGATCTTAACGCATGTACGGGTTGTGGAGCTTGTACAGTTGCTTGTATGGCTGAGAACAATGTTCCTGTAGTAGGTAAGAAGCAGATATCACGTCATCAAGAGATGGCATGGTTGAGAATAGACAGATACTACTATGGTGATGTAGACAATCCAAATGTTGTCTATCAACCGATGATGTGTCAGCACTGTGATAATGCTCCTTGCGAGAATGTTTGTCCTGTGAACGCAACGAACCACAGTTCTGAAGGATTAAATCAGATGACTTATAACAGATGTATCGGTACAAGATATTGTGCGAACAACTGTCCTTACAAAGTGAGAAGATTCAACTGGTTAGATTATACAACTGCGGATTTATTTCCAGCTAACCAAGTTCAAGTCAACAATGAGAAAGTGCCTTATGGTGCTGATAACTTGACAAGAATGGTTCTTAATCCAGATGTCACTGTTAGATCGAGAGGTGTGATAGAGAAGTGTAGCTTCTGTGTACAGCGTATCCAAGAAGGAAAGCTTACTGCTAAATCTGAAAAGAGAGCATTGAAGAATCATGATGTGAGAACAGCATGTCAGACATCATGTCCGACAGGAGCGATCACATTCGGTGATACCAATAATAAAGAGGGAGATCTCGCTAAGAAGTTTGAGTCTCCATTGAATATGATAGTATTAGAAGAAATTAACGTGAGATCATCTGTACAGTACACTATGAAAGTGCACAATAGAGATGAGTCTCTGGAAGTATAAAAGCAGTTCGCTAATATGAGTGCAACAGTTAGTCCATTAAGAGAGCCGTTGATAGATGGCGATAAGTCCTATCACGATATTACCGTAGATCTTGTTAGATCTACCGAGGAATCACCTGGTAAACTATGGTGGGCTTGTTTTTTAATATCGATTCATGTTTTGTTGTTCGGAGTGTTCTGTATTCTTTGGACGATCTGGCATGGTATCGGAGTTTGGGATCTTAACCGCACAATCGGATGGGGTTGGGATATCACCAATTTCGTTTGGTGGATCGGTATCGGTCACGCCGGTACACTGATCTCAGCGATTCTGTTACTGTTTAGACAGAAATGGAGAACGGGAGTAAACAGAGCAGCCGAGGCGATGACGATTTTCGCAGTTATGTGTGCTGGACTTTTTCCAGTGATTCACATGGGCCGCGTTTGGTTAGCAATTTTCATTTTTCCATATCCTAATACAAGAGGTTCACTATGGCCTAACTTCAACTCACCATTGTTGTGGGATGTATTTGCCATTAGTACTTACTTGACAGTATCAGTATTGTTCTGGTATACAGGACTTGTGCCGGATTTTGCAACGATTAGAGATAGAGCAACAGGACTTAGAAAGAGAGTATATAGCTTCTTAAGTTTTGGTTGGACAGGAAGTGCAAAGCACTGGCAGAGATGGGAAGCGCTATCATTAGTTTTAGCCGGACTTGCTACACCATTGGTACTTTCAGTACACACAATTGTAAGTTTTGATTTCGCCACTTCAGTTATACCTGGATGGCACACAACTATATTCCCTCCTTACTTTGTAGCAGGAGCGGTATTCTCAGGTTTTGCAATGGTATTAACACTGATGCTGATCACGAGAAAAGTATTAAACCTTCAAGAGTATATCACAATTGGTCACATAGAGTCTATGAACAAGGTCATCCTTGTGACTGGAACGATCGTAGGTGTGGCTTACTTGACAGAGCTTTTCATAGCTTGGTATTCAGGATATATATATGAGCAATTCGCATTTTTCAATAGAGCTTTAGGTCCATATTATTGGTCCTACTTCGGTATGATGTTTTGTAATGTTCTTTCTCCTCAAGTCTTCTGGTTTGAGAAGTGTAGACGTAGTCTTTGGTGGACATTCTTCATGTCTATCTTCATCAACATCGGTATGTGGTTCGAGAGATTTGTGATTATTGCTACAACACTTGCAAGAGATTATTTACCATCAAGTTGGAGTTACTATGTGCCGACTTGGGTAGAGATCGGCATCTATGTAGGAACATTTGGATTGTTCTTTACGCTGTTCTTATTATTTACGAGAGTGGCACCAGTAGTTGCGATTGCAGAAGTCAAGTCAATCTTGAAGTCAGCAGGATCTCAATTCTTAAGACCTAATACGGAACATCACGAACAAGTGATGGGCGATTATAAAAAAGCTGTAGATCAAGGTAAAGAGTACGTTACTGATCATCACGCTCACGCAGAACATCACTAAGCCATGGGGAAGTTAAATAAGGACATAATATTTGGTTTATACGACGACGAGACGGACTTGTTGTCAGCAGTTGAATCTGCGAATCATGATCATATGGATATCTATGATGTCTATAGCCCATTTCCAGTACACGGATTAGATCCGATATTGGGATTAGAAGAATCACGTATTCACATTGCTGGCTTCATTTACGGAGCATTGGGTACACTTACTGCATTCTTAGGAATGACATGGATCTTTACGAAAGATTGGCCGATCATATTTGGAGGTAAACCGTATTGGTCAGTACCAGCATTTATACCGATCACTTTCGAGCTGACTGTATTATTTGCAGCGGTAGGTATGACGGTTACATTCTACATTATTAATGGTCAAGGCCCTGGAGCAAGTAATCCGATACTTCATGATCGCATCAGTGATGATAAGTTTTGTATCGCATTTGATACGCATAGTGTAGACGAGGGGAGTGCGAAGTCATTCTTTGAAAAGACAGGAGCGACATTAATTGACAAAAAGCATATTTAATTATCCACAGATGATGAATATCAAAAACTCAATAAGATATATAGTACTCTACTGTGTGGTAGCAATGTTTTTTGCATGCCAACAGCCAGGCGGCAACAGCACTGGTAGTGAGTACATGCCTGATATGGGGCACTCTATCGCGTACGAAGCAAATCATTATAACTACTACTATCAGAATACTTGGGGTTCTGAGGATGAGTACTATGAGTATGCAAAGCCACGAAAGCCTGTAGCTGGAACGATAGCAAGAGGTTATGCTGGAGGTGACTCTAATAGTGATATAGCACACACACCTAATGGTTCAGTGCCATACTACTATGGAGATACTGATGATGAAAGAATAAGAGCTTCTGCCGAGTTGATTAATAACCCTTATCCAATCACGGATGCAGGCTTAGCTCAGGGCAAAGAATTGTATACAGTATTCTGTGGTATTTGCCATGGAGACAAAGGAGATGGTGGAGGATACCTCGTTAGAGATGGTGGAGCTTATCCAGTTCAACCAGCTAACCTTCTATTACCTGAATTCATAGGAGCTTCTAATGGTCAATACTATCATGCCATAGAATATGGTAAGAACAAGATGGGGGCTTACAAAGACAAGATCTCTTATGAAGAGAGATGGCAAGTGATTCACTATATCAGATCACTGCAAGCCAAAGAATTAAAATTAGAATACAATCAAGTGTCAAATACACTTAACGATATAGATAGGCCAGCGGGTGTAGTTGTGGCTATGGTCGATGAAGATGGACATGAGCATACAGAAGGCGAGCATGATATGCATGCTGAAGGCGATCACCATACTGATGATCATGGGCACGATAACGATGATCATAGTGATGATCATGGGCATGACAACGATGAGCATTAAGAAAACTAACTATTAGATAGAAGAATAGATATTCTATGACAACTTATAGCATACCAAGCAGGCAGAAAACACTTCTATTATCAGGAATGGTAATAGGACTTATCAGCTTGGCCTTAACGTGGTTTATGGACGGCAGTGGACATCACATGCGCTTCTGGACTAACTTCTTGCATAACTCTGTATTCTTTACAGGGATATCGCTCATGGCCATATTCTTCTATTCAATATGCAACACTGCTTGGGCAGGATGGCATGTTCAGTTTAAGAGAGTGTGGGAGGCCATGAGCATGTTCCTTGGAGTAGGCGTCATCCTTATGGGAATCATTGCGGCCGGTTTATTATTTGACTGGCATCACCTCTATCATTGGGCAGATCCTGCTTCGGTAGAATCAGATAGCATACTACAACATAAGTCCGCTTTTTTAAATAAAGGTTGGTATTTGGTAAGTGTTGTATTGATAGCCGTGTGGTTCTTTTTTGCTTGGAAACTTAGAGGTTTCTCAACTGCAGAAGATAGCCAAGGAGGAGTAAAAGACTTCTCTTTGCATATTAAAACAAGATGGTGGACAGCTGGATTCTTACCGATCATCGGATTTTCAACTTGTCTTGTATTCTGGCAGTGGATCATGAGTATAGATGCACACTGGTATAGTACATTATTTGCTTGGTATTCTGGGGCAAGTTTGTTTGTATCAATGATCGCTATGACCATACTGGTTTTAGTATTCTTAAAGTCTAATGGATATTATCCAAATGTTTCAACAGAGCACTTTCATGACTTAGGTAAGTTCATGTTTGCATTTTCGATCTTCTGGACCTACTTATGGTTCTCACAGTATATGCTTATCTGGTATTCTAACAATGGAGAGGAAACCGTCTACTTTAATACAAGGCAAGACAACTATCCAGTATTGTTCTATGGCAACCTAATAATCAACTTCTTAGTACCATTCTTCATCTTAATGAGAAATGATACAAAGAGAAAGTTTGGTTCATTAATCTTCGTAGGTCTTGTAGTGATCTTTGGTCACTGGTTAGATTTCTTCTTGATGATTAAGCCTGGAGCATTGCACACAGCACATGAATTATCAGGACATGGTGGAGAGCATCATGGACACGCAGGTGCGATGCCTGATGCTCATGCGGATGTTGCTCATCATGCAACAGAAGCTGCTGGGCATGCAGCAGATGCAGGACATGGAGCTGTTTCTACATTTGAAGCAGGATTTAGTATGCCTGGATTCTTAGAACTCGGAACAATGATAGGTTTCTTGTGTTTGTTTTTATATGTCTTCTATGTTAGTCTTGCTAAGGCAAATCTGGTAGCGAAGAACGACCCATATTTATCAGAAAGTCTACACCATCACGTATAAAGGGATAATCTTATGATAGCGTTATTGATAATCGGAATTATACTTTTACTCGGGATCATTGTTGTCCAGATAGGAAAGGTGTCCGAACTGACAACTAAGATCAGAGGAGTTGAAGAGTCAGAGCAAAGAAGCAACAATTCTCAAGCTGTTTGGCTGATGGTTTTCTGTGTTGTCTTTTTAGTTGCATGTGTTGTTTCTGCCATATACTATAAGAATGTAATGTTGGGTTATGGCCCGCATGAAGCTGCATCTGAACACGGAGGAAGCATAGATAGTCTATTTGATATGACCTTGTTCTTTACAGGGATCGTATTTATACTGACGCATGTCGCTCTTTTTTGGTTTGCATATAAGTATAGAGCAAAGGCAGGTAATGTCGGAAGATACTTTGTCCATAGTACGAACCTTGAGATCGTGTGGACTGCAGTACCTGCAGTTGTGATGGTTGTCTTAGTGACACAAGGACTTGTGGCATGGAATGAAATTATGCCAGATGTAGGACCAGATGATGAGTTCATTGAGATCGAAGCTACAGGTCAACAGTTTGAATGGACATTACGATATCCTGGTGCTGACGGTAAGTTAGGAAGAAAGAACTTTAAGTTGATAGAGCCAGGTGTGAACAATTTAGGTCAAGACTGGACAGATCCTAAGAATATAGATGACTTCATTGCTGATGAATTAGTACTTCCTGTTGGAAAGCAAGTACGTGTAAGAATTACAGCTAAGGATGTGTTACACAACTTCTATCTACCTCACTTTAGAGTGAAGATGGATGCTATTCCTGGTCTACCTACTTACTTCATCTTTACACCAATCACAACGACTGAAGAATATCAAGAGCGCTTAAGTACTTATCCAGAGTGGCAAGTGCCTTATGATGCAGCTGAGCCAGATGGTCCTCAGCGTTGGGAAGAGTTCAACTATGAGTTGGCTTGCGCTGAGCTGTGTGGTAAGAGCCACTATAGTATGAAGAAGGTTGTAAGAATTGTATCAGAAGAGGAGTATGCTGCTTGGTTGGCTACACAGAATTCATTCTACAAGTCACAAATACGTGGTACAGAAGCTGATCCTTTCGGAAGAATCTTAGCTTATGAAGCTGCTGATAGAGAAAAAGAACTAACTACTGACTTCGAGTCTGCACTTATATTGGAT
>CALHUZ010000055.1 GCA_938039305.1 uncultured Saprospiraceae bacterium | reverse complement strand
TGTTATTCTCAATTTGCGCTCTAATCACCTTGGTCGCAAATTTGTCTTCCTTTTGAGATACATAGGAAATGTAAACCCAATTGTTGTTCTCGAAATCAGGATCTAAGACAATGTCAAAAAGTCCTGCATTATACTTGAGTTTGATGCCATCCGCATCAGATGGATAAGTTAAGAAAGGGTAGTTCTTCGCTACTATGAGCAGACTGTCAGCTAAGTCAGAAGGGAAGCCTTCTATCACTTGTCTTTCTTTAGTAGCTCAGTTAACTTTCAAGATATTGCCATCCTTTTCTGCCAGCAACGCTTCATGATCATTTAGAAAGGCCATGCTCCATGGTCTCTTTAAAGAGTCCATTATAACCTCCTTTACAGGATTGACAGTTGCTACTGGTGATGTGGAGATAGAGGAGTCATTGGAGTTTTGACATGAAGACAAGACTACGATTAGAGCAAGATATATGACGTGATTTAAATTCAAGGTTATACTGATTACTGAGATTAATAATTGTAGTCTGTCTTTTTGTCTGTTTTAGGGATGATGATCATATCATATCGATTCATCAAATTACGAAGACCTGTATCAATATGGTATGAACCCCAGTGAAAAAATTGATTAAAAGGACGTAAGTCAATAAGGACCCAATTGTTCTTTTGACCTAATCTAAGTAACTCTCTCGAGTGAATGAAGGGGGATTCTTCAATTAAATCTTTTACTTCTTCTCCTTCTTCATAATATCTTCTAAATATGGCTATAGTCAAACTTTGCCTATCATTATATTCTGCTAACTCTAACAATGTGTTGCCTATACCATAGAAACCATTCCCGGTTTTTCCCTTTGCCAAATGCCCATGCCACATCTTAACGAGTAATTTATCTTTTTGAAAATCAAAATTCCATTTTTCTAAATTATATTTTAAATGTCTTTTATTATTTCTTGAGTTAAGTTTATTCTTTTCATAGAATTGTTTACTCCCATACATCCACCAATATTCAATACTGAACTTCAATGATTTTATGTGATCTCGATTAATGTCGAACAAAAGCATACTGTTTAAGTATTCTTGATATACTTTTGATTCTTTTAGGCCATTAGCAAGATTGAAGATGTCTTCATTAGTTTGGCTGGTTAGTTGATTATATAACGAATCTAAAGTAGACATACTTTGATCGTATAGCTTCTTATAAGTTTCTTGATGGTACGGTGGTAAGTTCTTGTATAAGTGGTCAGACATCATCTTGAAGCCTGTCCATGATTCCGTTCCAAAGCCTCCTATGTTCCAGTTTTCTTCTATGAGATATTTTGCAAAGTTCGCAGCTTCTAAGTTTTTAAAATCAGGAATTGGAGTATAAACCAAGTCACCTCTTACGTTACTATACGCTCTATTAAGAGATTTGAACTCATTGACAATATCAGATGAGTTCTTACCTACACTATATGCTAATTCGGCAGAATACGGTCCTGTTTCAATCAATACATTCTTAAATTCATTGTCATTTAATATTTCTGCTATAGTAATCGCTAAGTCAGATTCCATTTTGTCTCTGGAGTTATTGCCCAACATAACTATATCGGATTGTGACAATGCTGTTCTAAGTATTTCAGCGCCTTCTCCAGAAAGTTGACCTTTTGCTAGATCGAATGGATAAGAGAATGGACGAAGATCTTCTGTTCTGATAGAATCCTGAGAACATAGTCCAAATGATATGAATAGGAATAGAATTATAAAAGTATTGTTTCCCATTTTTTATTTTTAAAGGTGAATTATTCGCTTTCCTTGGCTATGCTTGCGGCTATCTTGTCAACGATGTACCATTGATCATTCACTTTCATCATGTTGAAGTAATCTGTATACAATCTTTCTGCTGTATGGATCCTGCATTTTGCAGATGCGATCTCTCCAGTTACATCTATGGAAAGAATTGATCCGCCTGCATTTTGTCTTCGCTCTCGCGGTTTAAAGAAGCCTAAGTAAGTAGCGCGGTCATAGATGATAACGTCATCGTCTTTGATATTCTTAAGTTGACAAGTACGGTGCATCGCTGTGCCTAAGAGGGTAGTGTCTCCTGTCATCCACCCTTCGAAGTATGTTTCTATTGTCTGAGTTATTTTCTCCTTTTCTGCTATAGTTGCTGGAGACTCTGATTTATCCACTTTAAGATTATTGGTTGCGGTTTTGCAAGCAAAAACAAGAAGGGACATGGCCAAAAGGCAAAAAACTAATTTCTTCATTTAGTATGACTTGATTAGAGATGAATTTGAAGCTCATGCTTGAACCTGAAATATATCTTCTATCAAATCTGAAGGATTACAGTCAACTTTGCCCAAATTAGGACAGTAAAAGGGTACTGATTTATAAACTCGAACTGTTTTAAGAGCTTGTAGCTCTTATTTGCTGCTGATATTGAGCTGGTGTTAGTGCTTTGATTTTTTTAAAGCTGGAGTAAAACGTTGATTTGGATTTGAAGCCTACCTCATATCCTACACCTTCAAGAGACAAATCGTGCTCCTTGCTCATCAATTTGCAAGCGGCTTCTATCCTGTACTCATTGACAAAGGCGACATAGCTTTTGCCAAGGTTGTCATTTAGGAGTTGTGACAGTCTATGATGAGGTATGTCCATCGCTTGTGCTACTTCTTTTAGCTTCAACTTAGGATTAGTGTAGAGAGCTTGTTTTTGCATTAACTCATTGAGTTGAGTCAATAAAGATTCAGCCTCGGATGACTCTATTTTCTTATTGGCGTATTTTTCATTCGAAAACTGAAGGTCGACTTTATGTTGCTCTGAATCAAAGAGTTGATTATTAAAGAAACCATAAGCCAGTAGATATAAGAAAAATGAAAAGACTATCGGTCCTGTGATATAATATGCCATTGGAAATCCAGCAAAGGCCATAAAGAATGCAGTCGCAATAATAAGATTGGCAGTATAGATAGCTATCAGCCACTTTTCCGAAGGATTTAATGTTTCCTCTTTTTTCATTGCTTTTTTAAAAGAAGGGAGCATGATTAGACCAGCTGCAACAACAGATATGAGCCAAACTATATAAATTGATAAGACCATATAGCTATTCCAGAATTCTGGAAAATTGTGATACGGACGTACAGCACCAAAAACTATGATAAAGCTTAAGAGGACAATCAAAATAGACTTCCAGCTTTGCGGGAATGTCTTAATGTTTTGCAATACAGACTTTAGATAGAAATAGAGAAAAGGACCTATGAATAGACAAGCTGACAATCCGATCTGAAGATAGATCTTATGAATTTCAGGGTCAAAGTATAAAAGGATGGATTTCCCAATTCTAACACTTAGACAGAATATCATTGCACCCATCAAATATTTGGATAGCGTTTTATTCTTTGTGAAGAAGAACAGATAACTGCTTAAGATGAATCCATTGAATACACCTAAAGTCGTAATGAAGAATAGGAGCCCATTCATTGATGCAAAGAATTAGAAATTATAACGTCCCAAAATATTGATGAGTATGTAAGATCATCTTGCATACTCATCAATATGAAATAAAAGAACATACACCTTTACTGTCAGTCTTTATCTTTTATGATTATATAATCAACTGCACGATCTCTAATCAACTGATTGAGTCCAGGAATACTGATCTCCTTAATAGCTCTATACTGCTCTAAGTATTGATTTATTTTAGCCACTAACTCGTTTTTAACAGCTATTGCTCCTGCAGTTGGAGGAGAAGTGCCTCGACTTGTGAGAGAGTTTAGATGCGCCAGCTTGTTAGTTAGCTTTATAGGGAAGTTAAGCGGGTCTTGTCTACTTCTATTCTTTGTCTGGTAGAGCTCTTTTTCAATCATAGATAGTGATGAATCAACCTTCGAGATACCATTTACAATATCCTCTTCGTCAGAGACTATTTCTTTGTACTTCTTTAGCTGTTCTTTAATCTCTCTAATTTCAATAATCGCTTCATGCGCTTCTGTTACTTTACCATTGACGCTTTGTATAAAGTCGAATTGTGCTTTATAGTCAGCTGCAGAGACGTCTAAATTCGGATTGCCTTTTATAACAAATGGTTGACTCATTGTCTGACCATTGTGGTTCATCTCTACCATATAGTTCCCAGGTATCGCTTTAGGGCCATTCATTGATCCAGACCAAAGTATCATACCATCAAATCTTTTAGCATCTGGATAAGACATATTCCAGACAAACATATGAGTACCTGCTTCGATGTCTTCTAATTTCTCAGCTTTCTCTTTAGCATGAGTACTATAAGTTCTAATGACATCACCTGCCTCATTTTTAATTGTAAAGCTCAACGTATCCTTCTCCCCAAACTCTGGCAAGTGGTAGTGAACCATAACACCTGAAGGGTGATTAAGTCCTACGCCTTTAGCATTCTTGCTTTGTCCACGGCCATATCTCCAGCTATCAGAAGGCTTATAAAGTCTATGTCCTGTAGTTGAAGTATTTGCGGAAGCTTGATGAATGACACTAAGATCATCAATGATCCATAGTCCTCTACCTTGTGTAGCAGCGATTAAGTTATTGTCTTTGATAGTAAGATCTGTAATTGGAACAATCGGAAGGTTTAATTGGAATGGGTACCATTGTTGACCATCGTTGTAAGACACATACATCCCTGTCTCAGTACCTGCATAAAGTATATCGTCTTGTACCGGATCTGTTCTTAGCACACGAGTGAAGTGATCATTAGGAATGCCGTTTGTGATCTTCGTCCAGCTTTGTCCATAATTAGTTGTCTTGTAGAGATATGGTCTGAAGTCTCCATCTTTATAAAGTGTGCCAGCTACGTAGCAAGTACCTGGATCACGTGGATCAGGTTCTACGCTGTTATACATCAAGTATTTTGGGGCTTGGCTGGGTGTTACATCAGTCCAGTTGGCACCTCCATCTCGCGATACATGCATTAAGCCGTCGTCAGAGCCTACCCAAAGTAAGCCTTCAGTGATCGGTGATTCCGCTGCCGCAAATATGGTACAGTAGTACTCCACACCTGTATTGTCCTGAGTGATCGGGCCTCCAGATGATTTTAATTTATCAGCTTCGTTTCGAGTTAGATCAGGACTTATGATTTGCCAGCTCTGGCCTTCATCAGTACTCATATGTAGTTGATTAGAACCCGTATAGAGTTTTTTAGGATCATGCTGTGAGAAGAATATTGGGAAGTTCCACTGGAAGCGATACTTCATACCTTCTGCACCATATCCCATAGGATTGTCAGGCCATACATTGATAGATCGAGCTGTCTTATTTCGATGATCAACTCTTGTGAGATAACCTCCATAACTACCACCGTAGACGATATCTGAATCCGTTGGATCAACTGCTATATGTGCAGATTCGCCTCCCGCAGTAGGCTCCCAATCATCTTCAGTGATACTTCTACCATCAGTTCTATGAGCGATTCGAACGGTACTGTTGTCTTGCTGAGCTGCATAAATCCTATATGGAAATGCATTATCAGTAGTGACTCTATAGAATTGTGATGTAGGTTGATTGTGATATGTAGACCAAGTCTCTCCACCATCATAAGATATCTGGGCGCCCCCATCATCTCCTATGATCATGCGCTTTGGGTCTTCTGGAGCTATCCATAAGTCATGGTGATCTCCATGTGGTGCATTTGCGGAAGTGAAAGTCTTTCCGCCATCAGTTGATTTATGATAATTTACATTGACTACATAAACGCCATCAGGATCATGAGTGTCTGTATAGATTCTTGTATAGTACCAAGCACGTTGTCTTAGAGATCTACTTTCGTTCACTTTCTCCCAAGTCTTACCGCCATCATCAGAGCGATATACACCGCCATTGTCATTTTCCATGAGTACGTATACTCTGTCACTATTCTGATGTGATACAGCTACTCCAGATATACCCCAAACACCAGAAGGTAATCCTTCATTTCCTGTTATTTCAGTCCAGGTTTCACCCGAATCAGTACTCTTGAATAATCCAGAACCTGGCCCACCACTTTCAAGTGAGTATGGTGTTCGCTTGATACGCCATGAACTAGCAAATAATATCCTTGGATTATTAGGATCTTGGCAAAGATCAACAACACCTACTTCATCATTGATGAATAAAGTCTTCCTCCAAGTCTTTCCGCCATCCGTTGATTTAAATACTCCACGCTCTGCATTAGGTGCAAAGAGATTTCCCATGACAGCAGCATAGACTACATCTGGATTGTCTGGATTGATTCTAATCCTGGATATGTGTCGACTGTCTGGAAGGCCAATTGACATCCATGTCTTACCAGCATCTTCTGTCTTCCACATACCATAGCCATATGACACGTTTCCTCTGACTGTTTTTTCACCACCACCTACGTAAATGACATTGTTGTCAGAAGGAGCTACAGCTATAGAACCTATAGATCCACCAAAGAATCCATCTGAAAGATTCTCCCATGAACGCCCACCATCTTCAGATCGCCAAACTCCGCCACCAGTAGAACCAAAGTAGAATAGATTGGGCTTCCCAGGCACACCAGTTACGGCGCAAGATCTTCCTCCTCTATAAGGCCCTATGGATCGCCATTCCAATGAAGAATAGTACTTCTCGATCGGAGAAGTAGAGGTCTGTGAATAAGCTGATTCTGCCGTCATCATTAAGAATGACAGGCATAGAATGGTAAACAGTCTCATTATGTCTCAAGTTGATTGAATAATAAAGACGTCAAAATAGAAAAAATCAAGAGAGCTAAGAAGCTTTTATGGCTTGTAAACAATAGCCTACCACATAAAAAAAGGGTACCCTACAAGTAGGGCACCCTCAAAATCGGTTATATGTTACTGTATTCCTTAGCCGTGACGTTCACAGCTATTCTATATTCCTTAGCTGTGACGTTCACAGCTATTCTATATTACTTAGCTGTGACGTTCACTGCTATTCTTCTGTTCTGAGCACGACCTTCTTCAGTATCGTTAGATGCTACTGGGTGAGCGATACCATATCCTTCAGTTGTGATACGAGAACCGTCTATACCCATTGCTACAACTGCTGCTTTTACCGCATCAGCTCTTCTTTGAGATAGTGCCATGTTTCCTTCTGCGCTTCCTGTGTTGTCCGTGTATCCACCAAACTTCACAGTCATCTTAGGATATGCCTTTAGTATCTGAGTAATATTATCTAATTGCTCCTTTGACTTTTCCATGTCGATGTTAGCACTTCCTGTAGCGAAAGTCAATCTATCGAAGTTGTACCATGCATCCTTGCTGATTGCTCCTGATCCTTCTAAGAAATCAATCAACTTAGACTCGATACCAAACTCTGGGATGTTCAATTCGAATCCATTAGCTAACTTTCTCTTAAAGAAGCTACCAAGACCTGCAACTGCATCGCCTACTGCACCCACTGCATCACCTGCCATATCTCCAGCTGCACCAGCTAAATCTCCAGCTGCACCTACAGCATCACCTGCCACATCTCCTACTTTATTCGCTGCGTCTCCAGCTACTTCCATTGCATCACCTGCTACATTCTTTACATCATCACCACAGCTTCTCCATGCGAACAATCCTCCTAACACTAATAGTACAGGAAGTAGGTACTTGAACAAGTTGTTTCCACCTCCACCTGTTGACGGTGTTGGGATATTAACTGCTGGTGCCGCTTTCTTACTTGAACCTGCATTAGCAGAAAAACCCATTAAATCATCCATACCCGATGGAAGAGCAGACATGATATTGTTTTTCTGACCACCTAATAATTTAGATAATCCAAGAGCATTCAATCCACCTGACATGATCTTCTTGCCTAAGTAGCTCATGATCAATGGACCTACAAAACCCATAAGGCCTGATGATGACTTCTTGTTAACTCCAGCAAGAGAAGAAACGATATCGATGACACCTCCCATTTTGCTGCCGAATAGACCATCAAGTAGTCCACCTGAAGCCTTTTGGAGACCACTGTTAGCAGCACCGCCACCAAGTAAGCCACCTATGTTATCTAGCACACCAGGATTCGCCTGACTGCTGATAGTGTCAAATATTTTTCCAAAAGCACTTGAATCATTGCTCTTGCCGAGTATACCAGCTAAAATAGTTGGCGCTAAACCACCTATTGCCTTTGTTATTCCGCTTTCGCTTTCGCCAAATTGGCCAGCTGCTTTTGACAGAACATCAGATGAAATTAATCCGGTTAACTCTTTAATAATGTTGGACATAGTAATTGTATTGATTATAGTTAAATGTTACGTTTTGTGTGTCTTCCTGGTTATAGGAAGCAAGTGTGTCAGAGATGGGTATGATGGGTGGATATTCTTTTCAACAGCCTTTTGACGTAAGAAGTGTTAAAAGTAACATATGTCTTTACAGAAAATAACAAATAGCTCAAGAAAGGGTAGAAACCTAAGGTTATCCCCCCACAACTAAATAAAATAAAAAAATATGTGTTACGCTTTTACTGTAGCAAGTCGCATGCGCTCCATGTTATAGTACTCCTTAAACGAAATCATACGTTCCCGTTCTTCGTCATATAGCTTAAGAGTTACGGTCTTGACACTATCTACAAATGTAAGTGTCTGAGCATATTTGGTGAAAAGCGGGTTCTCCTTCATACACTTCTCAAGGTTATAGTTGGGAATCCTTGAACTCAAATGGTGAATATGATGAAGACCTATGTTTCCAGTCAACCATTGAAAGACTTTAGGCAACTTATAATAACTAGCTCCTCTGATGGAAGCTAAAAGGTAGTCCCAGTTTTCGCGCCATCTCATGTAGGTCTCTTCATGCTGATGCTGGACATAGAAGAACCAGAAAGCAACACAAAAGAAAGCGAACACAAGTAGCAGCTGAATCAGTAAGAACTTTTGCCAACCCATAAGGTAGGCAAGTCCAGCATAGACTAGAACGATGAATACATTATTGATCACTTGGGTCCTTCTTATTTTGTTCCATCCCTTCAGGTTAAAAGCAGGAATCCGATTAGCTACTGAAAAGTACCAGAAAGGAGCAACTACGAATAGAACAAGCGGATGTCTAAACATTCTATATTTAAATCTGCCCCACGAAGATCTGCCTCGATATTCTTCAACTGTTATAAAGTTGATATCGCCGATATTACGTTCTTCCAGCTGACCTGTATGGCCATGATGGTGATTATGAACCTTTGCCCAGTACTTATAAGGTATGGTCGTCATGAAGCTGCAGATGAATCCTACTGTATTATTGAGCTTGTTAGAAGCTAAAAAGGACTGATGACCACAATCGTGCTGTATAATAAATATCCTTACCAAGAAGAAGACATTTATCACACCTATACCAATGGTCAACCAGATAGACCAATTAAGACTAAAGTACATGAGTGCCCAAAGTGCAATATAAGGTAAGAAGGTATTGATGATCTGGATGGTAGCCTTTTTGCTATCAGGCACTTGATATGCTTGTATGATTTGCTTCCAGTTCTTGAGCTTTTCTTTTATCTCGGCTTCAAGCTCAGCTTTCTTTAGTCTACTGGCTGCTATGGTCTGGTCAAAAGATTGCTTCTTAGTCATGTCTCAAATATATAATCTATTAACATAACAAGAAGCAATCATATAAGATTGTTGAGGCACCGAAATAATAGCCTCAACAATAGGCATGCGACACTTTCACTGTCTATAGTATATTCTT
>CALHUZ010000054.1 GCA_938039305.1 uncultured Saprospiraceae bacterium | reverse complement strand
ATCCAGAATATGTCTTGTGATGTTTCCTGGCCCACAT
Source organism: uncultured Saprospiraceae bacterium (assembly GCA_938039305.1). Lineage (GTDB taxonomy): Bacteria > Bacteroidota > Bacteroidia > Chitinophagales > Saprospiraceae > JAJRXG01. Next base: position 9,243 of record CALHUZ010000054.1, on the reverse strand, counting down.
CCAAGTTCCAGAACAGAAGCATCTGATCTCAATAACTCACAAAATGTCTTGTAAGTATCGTTATAGAGTTCAAGATCCATGAACATATCTTGATAGAGTTGAGCGACCTTGTTCCAAGTTTTATGCGTTTCTGTATATCTATCTTCCATGTATTCTACTTATCGCTCGTCAGGTTTTAACTTTTTAAAGCGTGACCCTTTACAATTCGTCCTATTAAGAAATTTAAATTAGAAAAGAATCACCAAAGCTCCTAAACCAGTAGCAACAAGTAGAAAGTACCTATAGTACTTTTCATTGATCATAGCTACGACCTTCAACCCAATATAGAAGCCTATAAAGATAGAGGGCGCTAATATGAGATCTATCTTAAGTGTCTCCCAACTGATCGTCTCCCAACTAAATACATGAATTGGGACCTTGATCAAATTGACAATAAAGAAGAGCCAAGCTGCTGTACCTATGATCTCATTCTTAGGTAACCTGGTAGCGAGGAAAAACATATTTGCGAAAGCGCCTGCAAGGTTACCTATCATAGTTGCAAAACCTGCAGCTACTCCAGATCCGCCGGCAAATAACCAATTATTGGGAAAGGTTTCTTTCCCTTTTAAATCCCACCAAAACATAAAGATCACACTGATCAAGACGACTACTCCAAGTACCTTTTTAAAAGATTCTTCAGGCAAGTCTTCACCTAAGACAGCCGCTAACCCAACACCTAATATCATAGCTGGCAAAAACTTCGCGAGATACTTCCATCTGACGTGCCTCTTATAATAGATCACTGCAAGGACATCGCCTATGATGAGCATCGGCAAAATGATCCCTGTCTGCTGCTTGGCTTGAAAGACTACTACTGCGATCGCTACTACAACAATACCTAATCCTTTTAGACCTGCCTTTGAAGCTCCAACGAGCATCCCTGCAAAAAGCATAAGTGCCAGATCTGTGTATGATAAATCAATCATATACTGATGTAGTAGACATCGTCTTTAGTCCTTTTGATGGCCGTCACTCTGAATGAGCCAGGACTCCCATTACAATCTTCGATCAAATCAAACACCCGACAACTCTTAGGTAATCCAGAAAAGATAAGTGTGAACGTATTATCTCCTTTTTTCGTCCAAGTCCAAGTCGGATACATTGTTATGTTTTCGGCGTGCACCAGCGAGGATACATGATCCGAGTGATGATCGAACAGATAGGTTGATGGCCAAATCCTGATACCATCATCCCCAACTGGTGAATTATAGATACAATGAACAATTACCTGGCTTTCCGTCGAAGTAAGCGCACTGAGTTCAGCCAGTAGTTCTGGTGAAATCACTTTGCCAGGCTTAGTTATGATGTGGGCCATATATCTTATAAATACGACACAATATATCCATACTGAAAGAGAAGAAGGAGCGATATGAACCAATAAAAAAACGAGAATGAACGGTGAGAATGGCCGTCTGTTTTAGATGCTTGCTTTTTAGGCCTAATTTCCTTACTTTTGTGGCCTTTTAGAGGCAAAATACGGTTTGAGAAAAGCAAATTTACCTCGAGGGAAATATTTTTTTATTTAAAGATCAGCATGAGAAGGAAGAAATTTGAAATGGGTGTTGGCAAGTACTACTTCAATGTACTATCAGGACCACAGACTGTAACTATTCACAGAGACGAAAAGCCAGCAGCAATCAATATGTACCATACTTACCAGAAGTTAGGAAAGAAATGCGAGTGGTTGGGAAGATGGAACGGAAAGAAATTTGAAGACAACGCTGAACCAGCAGCATAGTCCATAGATTAAAATCAAAATTTAAGAAGCGCAACAGATCAAAACTGTTGTGCTTTTTTTATGCCCTCCTTCACTATTAAATACTTGTGACGGATCCTAACACACGTTCTCATAGGAAAGCCCTAATTTCATCCTTCAAACTCTCTATTGGCGCTACCCGAAAAAAGCAATCCCCTTCAACTCAAGAAACAGCCTCTTGAGTTGAGTCATGAATTAAAGTATGCGCTTGATGCCCTTGAGCACTCAGGCAAGAACATCTTCATCTCAGGGCGTGCAGGAACAGGTAAGTCTACCCTACTGAATCTCTTTAGGAGCACAAGTCGTAAACGAATAGCTGTAGTAGCGCCTACCGGAGTCGCTGCACTCAATGTATCCGGACAAACCATACATTCCTTCTTCAGATTTGCCCCTCGCTTATTAACGCCTCAAGACATAAAACCTGTCAAGAATAAATCGCTCTATAAAAACCTTGAAGTTTTGATCGTAGACGAAATCTCAATGGTCAGGGCCGATATGTTCGAAAATATGGATCTGTTCCTTCGCCTTAATCGAGGGACTAATGCCCCCTTTGGAGGTGTACGTATAATCGTGTTTGGCGACTTATTTCAACTACCTCCGGTTGTTGCAAGCGACTTCGAGCGCAAGTACTTGGCGGAGCGGTATAAGACTCCTTACTTCTTTTCATCGCGAGCTTATAAATCGGTGATGTACGATATGGAAACCATCGAACTCAATACGGTCTATCGCCAAAGTGAGCGGCACTTCATCAACATATTAGATCAAATCAGATCGAAAGCTATCGATTGGGATGACCTCGAAGATCTAAATCATAGAGTCGTAGGTGTAGATGATGAAATCCAACATGGTGCCATCACTCTGACCACCAGAAACGACACAGCCAATACGATAAATAAAGAACGTCTTGCCGAACTTGAAGAAGAGCCAATAGCATTTTATGCAAAAGTCAGTGGAATGTTCGATCAGAAGGTATACCCTACGGCATCTACCCTGCTTCTCAAAAAAGGATCACAGGTGATGACGCTCAAGAACGACCCTCAACGTCGCTACGTTAATGGCACCATCGGACATATCGTAGACATAGGGATAGATCACCTTATTCTTGAGATAGTTGATGAGAAAGAAGATATCCATCGAGTAGAGTTAGAGAAGTCAACATGGGAGATGATCAAATACAAATGGGACGATGCTAAAAAATCTGTTGAAGCTGATGTAATCGGTTCCTTCGAGCAATATCCACTGAAGCTTGCATGGGCAATGACCATTCATAAAAGCCAAGGAAAGACATTTGATAGAGTATATATCGATATGACAGGTGGAGCATTTGAGTTTGGACAGACCTATGTGGCACTGAGTAGGTGTAAGACTTTAGGTGGTGTACAATTAAAACAACCACTGACGCCTAATGACATCAGAGTAGACGAGCGTATCATTGACTTTTATAATTTCTGGAGAAGATGAAAGATTTGATCATCAGATTCATTGACTTTTTCTACTTCATCTTCAAGCCCATAATGCCACTGAAGACTTATCGATATGCCGTCTGTGGAGCGAGCAACTTAGTGCTTGACATGGTGATGTACTATGTATTCTTCCACTTTATTTTTGCCAAGCAAAATGTGGACATGCATTTCTTTGTATTCAGCCCACATATCGCATCTCTGTTCTTTGTGTTTCCAATCACATTTGTGAGTGGCTTTCTTATGAACAAGTTCATTTCCTTTCCTGATTCAGAACTTAAGACTCAGATACAGTTTTCCAGATATCTGATGATTACCTTAAGCGGTTTGGTGATCAGTTATATTGCTCTTAAGTTCTTTGTGGATCTATTAGGTTTTTATCCTACGCCTTCCAGATTGCTCACTATCACGCTATCGGTAGCCTATAGTTACTTCTTGCAAAACAAATGGAGCTTTAAATAAGAAAGGTATAACCAAATCTTAAGGCGTGAATCCTACATAGAGTATATATGCGAGCGCTTAATATTAGAAGTATTGACTCTGGTTCTTTACATTTATAGATATGATCAGAATCAAGATCAGCCTTGTCGCAGTTTTTATCATTATGCTGTCCTATAAAGGAATAGCTCAGATAGATTCGCATTATTGGACCGCACAATATGGAGCAAAAGGTCTGCTGCTAAATGGAGCTGTAATCGCTTCTACAGATGAAGAGAATGCCATATTCTATAACCCTGGCGCCATGGGGCATGTTGAGAAATTCGGAATTTCTTTATCCTTTCTCACACCTCAGTTTTCAGAACTTAAAATATCGAACTTTTTTGGAGATGGTCAAACCGTAACAGACCGTGATTATGGTTTCGCACCTGACTTCGCGGCTGTCGGATTTCCCTTATTCGGAGATTCAAGATTCAAAGGAGGTATAGCTTCTTTCAATAGATACAGTAGTAATATCGATCTCGAAAATAGAATGATTGATGACTTGCCTGGTAGCGAGAATCGCTTGAGCATACAACGGCTTGACTTTGAGAGAAATGTGTCTCAAAGATGGATAGGGTTTGGAATGTCCTTCAAAGCGCAAGAGAACCTATCAATTGGCCTTTCTCATTTTTTCATCATACATAGTGAGTCGTCAGACATATTCATACAAAATCAAGTAGTTAGAAAGCGCGATGCCAATGTACTCATCAGTGGTATAGGAGTCAAAGAGAAATATCAGATGAGCGCTTATGGAGGGATGATAACGAAGCTGGGCTTATCATGGCGTTCTCCACTACAAGATCTTATGATCGGTGCAACCGTCACCTCATCAGCCTATGGATTCTTTGTTGAAACGGGCAAGTATCAATCTGATGAACTTTTAAAATTCGAAAGCGATCCCGTGCTCATCAATTCGACCGGCACAAGAGATGAAAAAGCAAACTATAAGTCTCCAATTTCAATAGGACTGGGTGCAGAATATGGACTAAACGATTGGACCATATCTGGATCTGCAGAGTATTTTTCAGCTATTCCAACTTATGATATGATCGATGCGATCGGAGTATCTAATGCTGGAACTGATCAGAGAATACTTATATCCACATCCTCTGAATCTGTTCTAAATGTTGCCGTAGGACTTCAGCGTAATATTGATGAGAATACCACTTTGTTTTTAGGTGCCAGAACAGATATCTCTCCAAAGAAAAAGTATAATGGAATCACATCATTTGATATTTTAGATACTGGTCCTTCTATGACCCATGTATCCATAGGCAGCCTATTCACGATTCTCGACAATAAAATATCTATAGGTCTTGATTATGGCTTTGGCCAAAGATCTGAAGATGTAGAAACAATAAACTTTGAAGATGTTGACAACCTTTCTCTTCCTGCATCTTCAGTGAATCGTAGAGTAACTTCTAAACTTCAATCCCTCACCTTGATTGCTACATATGACTTTATATTCAAATTGTATGAATAGGTCATCAACTGTAGTCGTCCCCTCGTGCAAATTGAGACTTCTTAATTACGATAAAAAACTCAAAGAAGTGAGTCAGTATAAAGCATATTGATAAGTACAAAATCAAATGAATGAATAGAAAATTAAAAGTACTTATTTCAGGAACTGGATTTGCCGGTCAAGGTCATACAGATGCATTTCGAAATGTAGGTGCAGATGTAGTTGGCATTGTAGGAAGAACAGAGAGTGTTTTGTCTGAAGTAGCCAAGAAAAAGTCAATACCATATACTTGCACAAATTGGGGAAAGGCACTGAGGGAGTGCCAGCCAGATATAGTTTCTATAGCTACTCCAGGTGGAGCACATCATAAAACGATCGTACCTGCTATCAAACAAGGTTGTCATGTGTTTTGTGACAAACCGCTTACGGATCACGGGGATTCTGCAATTGAGCTTTACGAATTATCAAAAAAGCATAATGTAAAAACTGCTTTCGCATCAAGCTTTCGCTACATGCCTTGCGTACAACATGCCAAGCAGTTGGTTGCATCAGGAGCGATTGGAGAGCCTCTTGAAGCAGAATTCATCTCTCATTTTAACTTAGAAAGAGATATCCCTTTCGGATGGTCACATCGAAAAGAAGATGGAGGAGGAAGATTGAACAATAACTTCACGCACAAGATTTCCATCGCGACCTCTGTAATAGGAGAAAAGATATTATCTATATCGGGAGAGGTTCGTGACGATATGGGAAAAGCTCCAATTGTAAAAGGTGTTCATAATTTCAAAACGAGAAGAGATCACATACCAAAAAATATAAATGACCCTAAGTTAGAATGGGGAAAAAGCAATGTAGAATGGACCTATACTGTCATGGCACAATTAGAAAGTCCGATTGCCTCCAAACCTGTTTCTGTTCTGTTCAAACATGGTGGCCTAAATCCCAGATTCAACGAAGATCATATTGTCTTTTATGGTTCTAAAGGAGCTATATATATCAAAGGTCATTATGGTACGGGGCCATTGTTTGTTTACAGTGAAAATAAAACTTGGGTAGAAACACCCACACCTCAAGAAATCTTAGACAACCACCCTAAGATCGAAGGAGATACAGAAAAAAACTGGGAATGCTTGGCAAGGGAATTTGTAAAAGACATAAAGGGCGAGTCATTTGCTCCCTATCAAAGTTTCAAAGAAGGAAGTCAGTATCAACAGTTAATCGATATCATCAGAAAGAATAACAGCTGGACTGATGTTAGTCATTTACAATAGTACAACTACATGAATGGCAACGAGATGTTCTATGAGTATGCGGTCATAGCTGGATACTTCCTGTTAATCATTGGTATCGGTTTTACATTTAAAAAAATGGCCGCTCAATCTACCAGTGATTATTTCAGAGGTGGTGGTCGGATGCTTTGGTGGATGGTTGGTTCGACTGCCTTTATGATGCAATTTTCAGCATGGACTTTTACTGGTGCCGCTGGTAAAGCCTTTACAGATGGATTTGCTGTTTGCTTAGTCTTCATCGCTAACACTTTTGCCTACTTCTGTGGTTGGCTCTATTTTGCAAAGCGCTTTCGCCAAATGCGAGTAGATACTCCTACAGAGGCAATTAAAGGCAGGTTTGGTCGACAGAATGAACTCTTCTTCTCTTGGGCTCTAATCATCTTCACATTGATCAATGGTGGCATTTGGCTCAATGCATTAGGTGTATTTGCGTCAGCGGTATTCTATGCCGATGTAGGCACTACAATCATCATCGCTGGACTAACTGTAGTATTTGTCTCTGTTCTTTCGGGAGCATGGGGAGTGGTAGCTTCTGACTTTATGCAAACTTTAGTCGTCGCGGTTATTTCAATCGTTTGTGCTATTGTAGCCCTCGTAAAAGTTGGAGGGCCAATAGAACTCATAGAAAAGTTCCCTTCTGATTTCGTCATAGGTCCAAATATGAATTACCCGTTGCTTCTGGTCGGGACATTCGTGTTCTTTTTAGCAAAGCAATTGGTCACCATAATGAACTTGCATGATTCATTTAGATTCTTAACAGCTAAGGATTCGATCAATGCAAGTAAAGCTGCTTTACTCGCCATGTGCTTGATGGGGTTCGGAAGTATCATCTGGTTCATCCCACCTTGGGCATCTGCGATTCTTTACCCAGATGCGGCAGCTGCATATCCACAGTTAGGAAATAAAGCTGCAGATGCCATCTACCTTGTATTCACTCGCAATGCTATGCCGGTAGGAACTGTTGGACTATTACTTGCTGGATTATTCGCTGCATCTATGTCATCTATGGATTCCGCATTGAATAAGAATACAGGTATAATGATACGAAGTGTGTATCAACCATATTTAAAAAGAAGAGGCAAGCAGGTCGGAGATAAGAAACTCTTACGCATCAGTATGGTATTGAGTTTTGTCAGTGGCCTTATAGTCATTGCTATGGCTCTGTATTTTAAGTCTTTAAAGGAGCTAAGTTTATTTGATCTAATGATGTCTATTTCGGCGATGATTCAAGTCCCCTTGTTGATTCCATTGATACTTGGCATATTTATTAAGAAGACACCACATTGGGCGCCATGGGCTACAGTAGTACTTGGCTTGTTTTTGTCCTGGTCAGTAAAGAATATCATAACACCAGATTGGTTTGCAAATTGGATTGGCATCGATGGGTTTACAAATAGAGAATCAGCTGACATGAATTTAATTCTCGCATTAGGCATACATCTTTTTATTACAGCTCCATTCTTCTGGGCTACTTCTTTCTTTTATAAAGAATTAACTGACAAGAATAAGATCCAAACAGATCGATTTTTTCAAAACTTGGAAACACCGGTTATCGCCGATGACTTACAAAGTGATGTAGATCGAAAACAAAGAGATAAGTTGGGAGGCATGGTTACAATCATGGGAGCTGGAATAATGTTGATGGCTTTAATCCCTAATCCGATTTGGGGTCGACTGGTCTTTGTTATGTGTTCACTAATCATTTGTGCAATAGGTATTTTGCTGAAGCGAAATGCTAAAATAAGCGCAACTTGACTTCAACGATAAACATGATCACCTCTTTAGAAAAGTACAGTTTGCTTGCATTGATACTTATCAGCTTTATGGCATGTGCGAATCAGCAAGAAGACAGGATCTCATTAGAGCATGGTAGTGACGTATCAGCTGGCGGAGGAGCATCCTATATAATCAAAACACCTGCTGCGACATATTATTTAGATAAGGTAGGTGGTGGCTTATCAAGCATGATTGACAAAGACGGTGTTGACTGGTTGGGTTTTCATAATGCAAAAGGTACTGCCCATAAAGGAGAGTATCGAGGTTTCCCAAATGCCATACACAAACAAGACGGCAGTTATTTTCATGCTATGAATTCAGGAACTGCACCTTCAAGTTCTACTATTGTACAAGAGTCATCATCTCATATTCGCGTAAGTTTCACATCTGAAAATAAACAATGGGTAGGAGTATGGGATTTTTATCCAGAAAGGTGTGATTTCACAATGAGTAAGATAAGTAGCGGGTATAAATATTGGGTGCAATACGAAGGCGTACCTGGAGGAGAAATGGATAGTACTGACTTTTGGCTTGCTTCTGCTGATAAACAAAAACATCTAATTACAGAACCGTTTCTTGGAGATTTGCCTCAGCCTGAATGGATGGCTTTTGGAGATCAGGATGTTCCACGTATCTTGTATATGCTGCATCATGAAGACGATGACTTCCCAGACAACTATGTCAGCAGGCCAGACATGACTGTGCTCGGTTTTGGAAGGCAGGATAAAAACAAGTTCTTAGACACCAAGCAAACATTTTCAATCGGATTTGTAGAATCAACAAACTATGCAGAGATTGAGCAAGCTATTAAACTGGTTTTAGAATAATAAAAGTAGAAGATCCAAATCAGATGAATATAACTGACATTCAAGTTTTTGTAAATTGTCCAGACCGTAATTTTGTAACGGTGAAAATTGAAACAGACACAGGGCTTTACGGATTAGGAGATGCCACACTTAACGGAAGGGAGATGGCTGTTGT
>CALHUZ010000053.1 GCA_938039305.1 uncultured Saprospiraceae bacterium | reverse complement strand
TATGTCAACAGTACCAGAGATTATCGTTGCCCAACACTCCGGTTTAGAATCATGTGTACTTACTGCCGTTACTAATAAGTGTTTTCCGATCTCAGCGATAAGAGAAGTAACTCATGATGAAGTCATTGAAGTAGCCCAAAGAACAGAAGAGAAGATTACAGCTATAGCAAGAGAACTGATTAGGACCTTATAACTTAGAGGTATGGGCAATTGCGAAGTCATGATGTTCTATGGATGGTGGCAGTTTTCTGTTTGTGCATTTGCTTTCGTGGCTTTGTTTGGTATTTGGTGGCACATTGGGAAAGAAAGAAATGATTATGGTCAAGTCTATTTAGCCTTTTCAACATTGTGCTGGTCCTTTTCTGGATTATCCGAAATCTGGTTTGGTTGTCCGCAAGAAGAATCTGTTTATCTTCAAGAAGGAACAAGAAGTGTCTTTTCTCTATTCAATAGTGTATTCATTTTACTTGCACTTCCTTGGTTTAAATATTTGCCAGAGCGATTAGAACAAATTATAAATTCCAAATACTGGCATTATATAATCGGGTTACCTTTTCTTTTCTCACTACTGCCTACACTAAGTAAAATGTGGTCTGGAAGTAGTCCGAGCTTAATAAGTGAGCTGGATGTATATTTTGCCTTTCTTACGCTTGCTTTTTTAGGATGTGTATTATGGACATCTTTCAACAAAAGAAGGCTGTCGATTTTAGCATACCTCTCTTTAGTATGTATAGGCTTGGCTATTGTAGCACAGATTTATAAACTCACAGACGCTGAGATAAATCTGACTTTATTCTCCGCAATATTTAAAACTTCATTGATCATGATCTTTTTTGCATTGGCCTTAAGTTGGGTTAAAGAGTTGACAGATAATATCATCCCAGAGACGTCAAATATCACTTTGAAACTTTTTTCTAAAAAGGAAAACAATCGTTTTGTAAAGCAAGTAATCATCAGCGGAATTCCAGGCCTTAAGCCAAAACCCATTAAGCTCACAAATAGCAATTATGATTTGCTCTACACTTTTGCCGAGCGAAAAATAAATGATGCTGAAGGCTGGCTGGAAATTAAGCCGAAGGAAAATAGAAACCTAAAAAAGACATTTGACATCAATGACCATAACAATATTAAAAGGTTGACCACTTCATTGTTGAATGGCTTATTTGGCGAAAGCCTATGGTCTAAAGAGCAACACTATATTCCTTTTAAGAAAGCATTCTTTGAGGTCTCTGATAAAAGAGAGCGCAAGATTAGAATTAGACTTTCGAAACACCACATCGATTTAAACGAGGAATAAAGCCTTTCTTACAACGCTTTGTCAGTAAGTCACCTACTGACAAATAGTATCTTTTTCTGACAAACCAAGAGCACACGTCTCTCTTCAGTCATCTTTCGAGAAATTAGAAAAGATGATACAACAACAAAGTGAGGCGCAAGTGCGAGATACTCGTGGAGTGGATGAGGTTATTAATGACGCCTTTATGCCGACTGCGCAACTATGGGAAGATTTAATATTTACTGAAATCTCCTTTGGCCGTTTTTCTATTCCTATAGTTTTGATTCTTCTGATAGGAGGAGCCACACTCTTTACTGTGTACTTCAGGTTTATTAATATTCGATTCTTTTGGACGGCTATAAAAATTGTAAGAGGCAAGTTTGATTTTGTGGATCAAAAACCGAGGGAAGAAAAAGAAGATATTATTGGTACGATAAAAGATGAAAGTGTTTTTGGAGAGGTGGATCACTTTCAAGCTTTAGCGACAGCGATATCTGGGACAGTTGGTTTAGGAAATATAGCCATGGTCGCTGTCGCCATTTCACTAGGAGGCCCAGGAGCGACAGTTTGGATGATATTAGCAGGGTTGCTTGGTATGTCTTCTAAGTTTGTCGAATGTACTCTGGGTGTTCTCCATAGAGAGGTTGATGACACAGGGAAAGTTTACGGTGGACCAATGCACTACTTATCTAAAGGTCTTCAAAAAAAGGGTCTGCCCAAACTAGGCAAAATCTTATCGGTGACCTTTGCTGTCCTTTGTGTCGGAGCTTCGTTTGGTGGTGGCAATGCTTTTCAATCTAATCAAGCGGCGGCGCAATTAATTACTAGGTTCGGAATCACGGGTTCTGGTAGTGGAACGATCATCGGAGTGATATTCGCAATTTTTGTGGGAATTGTCATTTTAGGAGGCATCAAGAGAATTGCTAAAGTGACGGAGAAGGTGGTTCCGTTTATGGCTGTTATGTATGTGGTGGCAGCTCTATTTATTATCCTCTCAAATCTTTCGATTTTGGATGATGCGATTGCAACGATATTTCGAGAAGCATTTAACCCGCGCGCATCAGTAGTGGGAGGTATAGCTGGTGTGATGATACAAGGCTTTAGACGAGCGGCTTTTTCTAATGAAGCAGGTGCAGGCTCTGCTAGTATAGCACATGCCGCCGTGCAAACCAACTATGCTGCTTCAGAAGGGTTGGTTGCATTGCTTGAACCTTTCATAGATACGGTTTGCATATGTACGATGACGGCTATTGTAATCGTAATGTTTAACGATACGAATGTCTTTCAATATGGAAATGTAATAGACAATGAAGTTTTAATCACAGCTACTGGTGAAAGGGTAGGGGGAGTAAATCTGACCTCGATGGCATTTGAGGCGGCTCTTCCAGGCTCTTCATATGCATTAGCTATTGCTGTTGTATTATTTGCCTTTTCAACCATGTTGAGTTGGTCCTATTATGGACTCCAATCATGGAAGTTTCTCTTTGGTCGCGGGCAGCGAATGGATATGCTATATAAGGTTCTATTTCTGCTTTTTACAATACTAGGCG
>CALHUZ010000052.1 GCA_938039305.1 uncultured Saprospiraceae bacterium | reverse complement strand
CCAGCTTTAGTTACTTTATAGAATTTGAACAGTACCTAAGGAGACAAGACTCAGTTTGTCATCCAGCATTTATGAGCCAAATTGATGTAGAGTTTTTCTACTTATTATTCATCATTTATCTTATTACCATGCTTAAATACTCTGTTGGAATTGACGTATCTATGGACGATCTATACGCTTGTTTTAAAGTGTGTAGAGAAGACTTTTCGTCTAAAGTAATCGCTCACCGATCCTAAGCGTTGCTTTGGCTCAATGATCCTTGCTTATCCCACTGCTTCTTCTACGATGGCGATCTCATCATCTGTAAGGCCATAGAGCTGGTAAACCATCTGGTCTATCTCTGCGTCGATAGTGTCTATCTGTTGGCGTAAGTCAAGAGCCTTGGCCTTCTGCTCCTCGAAGTAAGGCATCCACTCTGCTTCTTCACTGAGGGATAGTTTTATTTTTTTCTTTTTGAGTTCCTTGAGAAAATCGCCGAAGGTGAGTTCGTGCCAAGATTCTAATTTCTTACTTAGCTTCTCTATTGGGTGCTTGGATTGAAGAAAATTTATAAAAGAATTTAATAATGACTGTGTTTTATTACTATAATCAATTATTGATGTTGTCAAAGAAACCATCGTAGGTTCTAACTCTGGTGAATCCTTTATAATGGGTAATTTTCTAAATTCTCCAATTTTAATCTTTGGAAATAGTTTGTCAAACTCATTTGCTTTATATCTAAAATAAAATGAAATAAGTTTAGAGGTAATTTGAGACAAAATAAATAAGGGGTTTATTGGATTATCTGTATCAAATTTGGCGATAAATACGCTTTGGTCAATTATGAACTCTTCATTGAGATAGGCACAATTCAAATTAGTCCCTAATACTTGACGACAAACTATTCTTGAACCATTAAAATATTTTGGCTCTCTTGGTGCTGCCAACCAATCCCCATAGCTTACAAAAGACGCATTATCCCAATTTATATTATATCTATCTACGTGCTTGCCTCTAATTTCAGGCACAAATGTTGAATCTTTTTTGTGATTCGCATGATATATTTTATTCGCGATTATCTCAGCTGATTGCCCTCTATACTTGTCATAAGGATTTATTCCTCGAGTTATATCCGAAACTTCCCATAGCCTATTTGCCTGAGAATCAATTTTAGAAAAAATTGATGACAGTTCTACTGAAATCTCAACATCAAAAACTAATTTGTCATTCAATAAAAACCTTCTTTGATCTACATGATGTTTAATTTCAAATGTACTAGTTACAAACTGTCCAATTTCCGTAAGTTGAATCTGTTCTGTTTTAGATGCTACGAATATCAGAGTATCAACTGAAGCATCAGCAAAAACATTATCTAAATTAGGTATAATTGACAAGAAGGTAAGATGCTCCAAAGTATACTTTCGAATTTTGTCAAACATTAGATTTTTAAGCCAAGAGTTTGGTACTATATAACTTTTTAGACCAGAAGAATTCAAAATTTTAATTCCCTTTTCCATAAACAGTATATACAAATCAAGTTGATACTGGGCAGATTCATAATCGTGATTAAAATATTCCTTCTGACTTGTATTGAAAGACTTAGTGACATAAGGCGGATTTCCAAATACCACATCAAAGCCACCTTTCTCAAAAACATGGGGAAACTCTACTTGCCAGTTGAATGCAAGATCTCCGGCTACTTCTGGGTCATCAATGAGGGAATTTCCTGCCTTGATGTTATTATTCAATGAAGTCAACTTACGGCCTTTCTGAGCGGTGCGTAGCCAAAGTGATAACTTAGCGATCTCTACTGACTCTTGGTTGATGTCAACACCGAAAAGGTTGTTCTCTAAGATGGAGTTTTCGACATTGGGGAAAGTGGCAAGGCCACCTAAGAGTTTGGTTTGTAGGGTATCTAAATATTGGTGTTCTGCGATGAGGTATTCTAATGCTTGATTGAGAAAGGCACCGCTACCACATGCGGGATCACAGATGGTAAGCTTTAGAAGCCAAGCTCTATATTCTTCGAGTTGATCTTGTAATTTTTTTACAATCTTCTTATCGCGATTCTTACGCCCTTTTTCATACTGCGCATCATCAATGCCAATGGATGTTTTCTTCTCTTCACAGAGACGTCCTACGGTGTTGTCTACTATGTATTTGGTGATGTACTTAGGTGTGTAAAAGACACCGTCCTTCTTGCGTTTTGATTTGGAGGTATCGAGTTCTATGCCATCAAGTTCAGCTTGTATCTCTTCGATCTCATTGAGTGAATGTTCGAATATATGTCCGAGGATATTGACACTTATCTCGCTCTCGAAATCATAGTCACTTAGCTTTTGGGTATGTGCATATAAGATGTCATCATCTATGCTTATGGTATCCAGTAAAGGATCTGGCGCAAAGAGACCACCATTGTATGCAAAGATATCATGCTGAGATCCTTTATAACCTGTGTTGAGGTATCCGAAGTATTTGCGAAAGCGATCATATAGTGGTGTATACTCGTCGTACTTGTCTCTAAGATCCGTCCACTTAACAATGATCTCTCTAATAGAATTAGGAGGTAGTAAGCCTCGATCTTCCGCGAAGAAGATGAAAAGGAATCTATCTAAGAGTTTCTGAGTAGACTTAAATAGGGTAAGCTTGTCATGATCGGGGTTGCGCTTAATGATGCTATCAAAGATTTGTCTTCTAAAGGCAGAGTAGTCTTTGTATAGTTGCTTGGTTATGACTTCCTCCTGGGTGATAGACTCTTTCTTTATTCTTCCTGGTAGATCGGACATGATATGCTCCCTGTGGAGGCATATCCATAGCAACTGAAAGTCATCACGGGTAAGAAAAAACAGATTGAAATCTATATAGTCGATGGAGTCATCGATATAGAAACGTAGCTTTTCAAAATTGGAAGTAATGACATATCTGCAATCGGGATGATTGCGCTTATAACCAAAGGCTTGGTCTTCGATCTTATCAAGAGATACGGTATCGGTTCCCTTGAGTTCTATAACGGCTATAGCACTACCCTCTTTGAGGATGGCTCCGTCTGTCTTCTTCGCGCCACGAATATTTTTAAGTTCAGTGGTAAGATTGAATCCGACGTCAGGGTTGAGGGTATATCCGAAGATATTGACAAAGAGATCTCTCAGGAATCCGGCTTGATATTGCTCTTCCTTGGAGCCCCGGACATTGTTTTGAAAGTCAAGGTTCAAGAAGTGGTCGACGTATCGCAACCAAGCTTCTTCTACTACTGAATGGTCAAGTCCGCGGAGGTATTTGTTGATGACTGATTTCTGGAATAAGGGCATTTGACGAAAGTGAGAAAAGTTTTGATGATTGACTAATGAATGGGTGGATTAATGGTGATGGGTTGAAGGTATTGGATTATGGGAGGGTAATTTTCAGAGAGAGGCACTAAGGTGGGGCACAGAGTTCGGCCAAGAGGTCGGGAGACCTTTGGCTGGATGGTGCTTGGATAAGACACTGTGCCAAAGCACATTGGGGCACCTCGACTACGCTCGGTGACCGGTTAGGATTCGGTTTTGGCTCAATGATCCGGGTGGCGCAACAATGACTCAACGATAATTAGAATGAAGATGAGGCTGGGTTTTCACAGAGGGGCACTGAGAAGGAAGCACAGAGGTTGTGGCAGGACTAGCGTAATCTTTGAACTACATATGAAAACCCCTCAGCCATGGCTATCAAGTCATACTTCTCACTACCCTATTATAACGATGCCTTTCCGGAGGCTCAGGCAGAAGCGCTTTATGAGATCATAACTTCTATTTAAACACGAATTATAGGCCAGCCCACCCGTTGACACGGTTCCCTCATTTCAAGGTCACCCAGACCTTGATTATTAGTCTTCGACAAATAAATCATTCGATTACTTATGATCCAAAGGAGAATGAGATCCTGGGTTATCGTGGAATATCAGTTGATGAGGCTGTAGATAAATATGTGGGGTGTTTTGTGGGGTGAGCGGACGTGACGAATAATGGTATGCGGTCGTCTCTCTGAGGTACGAAGAGATATGCCGTCATCACCTAATGTTAGGTGCTTTTATTTATTCGAATTTCTCAAAGTTTACTTTTTCTGCTAAATAAGATAGATCTTTTTCTCCTTTACCAATTAGTTCACATACATCAGATTTTGTGGAGGCGATCATTCTTGAATTTCCAGCTAAATCAAAGAATTCAATTTTAAGATTCTCCTTATCGGTATGCCACCATAAGTTATATAGCATTTGCGATGCATGAATTGCTCTTTTCTTTACATCCAAATTAGTTGTATCAGATATTTCCATTATTGCATAATTGTCATCAGTTTTCATTTCTCTAACTTTAAACCTCTCTTTAGAAACTGAAAAATATAGTGAAGACAACATGCCTTCCCTTCTTATTTTAGGTGGTTCTTTAATATGAGCTCTTAATGGCTTAATCATATCATAATTGTCCCAAAGGAATATTTCTCTTGCTAATTTTATTGCATTGTAGTAGTATAGAACATTTTGAAGAGTAGTTTCCAATACTTCTAAATTGCAATCGAATTCTTTCTTTTTATCCCCTTTCCCATAGCTGCAATTTATCGTTCCATCTTTTTCTAAAGTTGCATTATGGTGGTATGATATATTTCTTAATTGACTTACTCTTATATTAAGAGGGTCGGGTTTGAATATCTTGTTAAATGCCGTAGTGTTCTCTAAATAATCAACCATATTCCCCATATCATATGTATCAGCTTTATCTTTACTGATTGTTGATCCCTTAAGGAATTTATTCAATTGAAATACCTCTTTCAAGTTTGGCTTAGAGGCACCTTCGATGATTAACCCAATTGATTGCAATATGTGATTGAGATAATCATCAATGTCAAAAAAATCTTCTTTAGGCTTTTCAGAATTTAGATAAGACCATAGCTTTGATAAGCCTTCAGCATTTTCTTCTCTATATTCTATTGTAGTTTTTAACGTGTATTCAGAATCCTTATCGAGGCATTGGTTGTAAAATTCAAGTATTAGTTCAGTGTACTTAAATTCCGGTTTAGTTCTAAATGAGAAGAAATTTATCCACGTGTCTAAATATATTTCAATAGGATATTTGGTAAAGAACTCTTTGTTTCTAAAGTGAGGTTTAAATAGCACAACAATAAACTCCTTGACTTGCTTATGAGACAGTCCTTCGTTATAAAGCCAAGGTATTGGATTTGACTTTTCAATCTTGTCGAATATGTCGTTATACTTTTTCATTTTAATTGCACCTAACATCTGTAAATGTGGTACTGATCCACATACATCTCTTATATATTTTTTCAAAAATCCCCCTAATTTCAATAAAACCACGGGTGTAGTCGATAATAAACGTTTCGCTACGGTCGGGACAGGTGTAGCCGTTTGTAATCGATTATAGCGTCTTACAGTCTAAGCCTCCATAGTAAAATTATTGTCTATTGGTACGACCTTACTAAGATAAGAATAGTCGGTCGAGCTGGCAATAATTATTGAGAACCAGTTTTTAAGGATGGTTTGGTGAATAGGCCTCTACCGTCTTTCTTGGCTTCTTTTTCAAGGTCGGCGTAGACTAATGACATTTTATCGTTTGGTGTGAAGTTAAGGATCGAAGTCGGAGACGTTCGATCCAGCGTCCAAGTCGGAGACGTTCGATCCAGCGGTGAAGCCAAGAGGTCGGGAGACCTTTGGCTG
>CALHUZ010000051.1 GCA_938039305.1 uncultured Saprospiraceae bacterium | reverse complement strand
TTTTTGTTGACCCATAAGGACTCGAACCTTAAATGTCTGGACCAAAACCAGATGTGTTGCCAATTACACCATGGGTCAATTCAACCAAAATAATATTGGAGGCGCAAAACTATACTTTTTTCCATCCTGTGTAAAGAAACTAGACAAGTTTTTAATAAGGCTTTGACTATTGGTTGGCAGTTGATAGAATTATGGCATATTTTCGCCCACTAAATTTTTTTCGCGATGAAAAGATTACCAGTATTTATTCTTCTTTTGATGACGATGTGCTCAAAAGATATTTGCGCTCAAGAATCAGTAGACACAATAAGCTATAGCATTGGCATGAGCCAAGGAGCAAGGTTACTGAATCAAGGAGCTAAAGATCTAGACTATGATAGTTTTATCAAAGGTCTAAAAGCGGTGCTAGAAGAAAAAGAAGCTATGCTGGATCGTAATTTCAGCGACAGTCTTAATTATGTATATTTTCAAAATCAAAGGAACAATATGTCCGATAATGTAAAACAAGAAGGGTTAGACTTCTTAGAAAAGAATGGTAAAAGACCAGAAGTGACTACTACCGCTTCAGGTCTTCAATATGAAGTCCTTGTGCCAGCAGAAGGGCCTAAGCCAACGGCAACAACGACAGTCACAGTGCACTATGTAGGAAAACTACTTAATGGAAAGACATTTGATAGTAGTGTAGATCGTGGTGAGTCAATAAGCTTCCCACTAAACAGAGTTATTCCTGGATGGACTGAAGGACTTCAATTAATGAGTGCTGGATCAAAGTACAGATTATTCATACCAGAAGAACTTGCTTACGGTAGCCGTGGTGCAGGTAGGGACATACCTCCATTTTCTGCTCTTATTTTCGATGTAGAACTACTAAGCTTCTAATCAATTTAGATTGATAGTATAGTTGTAGCTCGCTGGTTTAAGCTTTGGCTTTGATTTAGGCTTGCTACTGACAACAGTATAAGAAAGCTGAGTCTTGGATGACTCGGCTTTTTTTATGGGCTCTGCTTTGGGCTTAGGCAGCCTAAAGTGAATATTTAGATTCTTGTGGAAGAGTATTTTACCCTTCCGAACTTTAGAGCCGACCTCAAACTTCAATAGACTAACAACTCTTTGCGCTTCTTCATCACATCCATGACCAACACTGCTCTTTACTTTTGAACCGGTGACCTTACCTTTATAGTCAATAGCAACTCTTAAGACGACTGTGCCTGATATCTTGTTCTTAATAGCCTGCTTGGGATATTTAAGGTGTTCACCAATAAACTTACTCATAGCCTTACTACCACCTTTGTAAGTCGCTTTGGGCAGAAAATTTTTGGGCTTATTTTCTCGTTGCATCCTGTAAAGGTCCGATATTTAAATGTTTCTTAAGAGTAGAATAAATGGAACAGCATAAATTTGCTGATCTGAATTCAAGTTCAACAACATAAACATCTAATATGAAAAGTATAAGCCTACTTGTTTTTTGGATTGCCTTAGCTTCTTGCTTGTTCGCTCAGACTGAGGTCATCACAAAAGAATCAGTATCAGAGAAAACCGTAAGCGTTAATGTCAACGAAAACGACGATGGCCAGCGTACCGTCAAAATCACCACAGAAGAAGGTGGTCAAGAAAAGGTAATCGAATGGACAGATAATGGAATCATACCTCCGGATGTCAAGAGACAACTCGAAAAAGAAAACATCGACGTTCAATTTTTAGAAAAAGGCGAAGGCAAACAAATCGTCATAGAGGTAGATGAAGAAGTAGAACACAAAGGAGGTGATCATTCTAAAATGATGATCATAAGAAAGGATGATGGAGGCGAAGTCGAAGAATATGAATGGGATGGCGAAGGAGAAATGCCTTCGAAAATGAAGAAATTAATGGAGGAACATGACATCGACCTCGGAGAACTACATGAAGAACATGATGCGGATCGTAAAGACGGTAAGAAAAAAGTGAAGATGAAAGTCATGAAAGATAGACGTCAAAAGATGCGCCGAAGAGCCATGGCTAATGGTAGGCAGCAGAATCGCAACAAAGAAGAGCATTATAAAGTCATCACTATTGATGAAGATGGCGAAGAGAAAACAATAGAATGGAATGGCGAAGGAGAGATGCCTGATGAGTTAAAGAAAATGAAAGACAACAATGTCTTTATCCTCAAAGGAGATAGAAAAAAGCATAAGATGCTTTTTATAGAAGATGAGGATGTGACACTTTCAGATGCTTACATGGGTGCTCAAATAGAATCATCAGATAATGGAGCACAGATCATCGACGTCATGAAGGATAGTCCTGCAGATAAAGCTGGACTTCAGAAAGAAGATATCGTTCAGCGTGTAAATGGTGCAAGAGTAAGATCAATGGAAGACCTGCTCAGTATACTGAACTTCTTCGACCCTAACGATACTGTAGAACTTAATGTCACTCGAAATGGAAAGGAAAAAAAATTGAAAATGACTTTAGGCACTAGGCCTGACTCTTATAGATAATAGAAAAAACAATATTTGAAAGCCACTAATTACGAAAAGTACTTAGTGGCTTTTTTATTCATTTGTTATATGCACTCATGGTATGTGCAAGACCGATGGAGGCATAGCTTAAAGCTATATCACATCCAGTTTTTATAATATCAGGGAGCTTAGATCTTTCTTCAGAAGACCATTTCCCGAGTACAAAATCTACTTGTTTCCCTCGGCCAAACTCACTACCGATGCCTACTTTAAGACGTGCATACTTTTGGCCTAGAGTAGCGTTGATATCCTTAATGCCATTATGGCCTGCATCACTCCCCTTACCTCTTAATCGCAAACGTTCAAAATCCAAATGAAGGTCATCGACAATGACAAGTAGATTCTCTGGTTTAATTTTTTCTTTTTGCATCCAGTAGTTGACGGCCTTACCACTTAGGTTCATGTAAGTGCTTGGCTTTAGCAAAATGAGGGTGCGACCTTTATGCTTAATCTTAGATATAGATCCGAGTGTTTCAATCTTCCAAGAAGCATCTTTACTTGAAGCAAGTGCATCTACAATATCAAAACCGATATTATGTCGTGTGCCATCGTACTCACCCCCTATATTACCAAGTCCAGCTATCAGGTATTTCATCTCTGGGTCTATTACTTCACGTTTCTTAAACAGATTAAATAACCACATATCATGAACATATTGTTCCCAGATTTTATAAAAAACACTTTATGCTTTAGCTGCGTACAGCTCTTCTTTTAAACCTTTGACTTTTTCAGATCTCACAAACTCATCAAATATCATCAATTGATCAATCATGCCACCTGATGATATTTCTATTATCCTATTACAAGCAGTATCGAGTAACTGATGATCATGAGAAGTCATAATCAAGCTACCGGTGAAATCTCTAAGGGCATTATTCAAAGCCGTGATGGATTCAAGATCTAGGTGATTAGTAGGCTCATCTAATAAGAGGAAGTTAGGATTGTTAAGCATGATTTTAGAAAGCATACATCTCACTTTCTCTCCTCCAGACAACACACCTGACTTCTTGTAAACTTCTTCTCCAGAGAAAAGCATTCTTCCTAAGAAGCCTCTTACGAACTGCTCATCTTTATCCTCTGAGAATTGACGCAGCCAGTCCATCAATTCTAAGTTTTGTCCTTCAGAGAAATACTCAGAATTTTCATTTGGAAGATAATCCTTTGTTACAGTTTGTCCCCACTCTATCGTGCCAGAGTCAGCCTCTGCTTCTCCTGCAAGTATTTGATAGAAGCTGGTGATAGCAGCTGACTCTCTTGAAAGCAAAGCAATCTTATCACCCTTATTCATTGTGAAACTGATATCAGAAAAAAGTATCTGGCCCGCAGCATCTCTCTTACTGAGGTTCTCCACTTTCAATATCTGATCTCCGATCGCTCTTTCAGGTTGAAAATGAATAAAAGGATATTTTCGAGTTGATGGTTTTATATCATCAAGACTCAATTTTTCTAATGCTTTCTTTCTACTCGTTGCTTGCTTGGACTTAGATGCATTTGCTGAAAAGCGCTGGATAAATTCCATCATCTCTTTACGCTTCTGCTCTGTCTTTTTATTCTTGTTTGCCATCTGTTGTGTCATCAACTGACTGGACTCGTACCAGAAAGTATAATTTCCAGAATAGATGTTAATCTGCTTAAAGTCGACGTCCACCATGTGTGTACACACCATGTCGAGGAAGTACCTATCGTGAGAAACAACTATGACAAGATTTTTGAATTCCGCAAGAAAGTCTGATAACCATGTTGCAGTTTCTGCATCAAGATCATTGGTAGGCTCATCCAGTAGTAAGATATCTGGTTCCCCAAATAATGCTTGAGCTAAAAGCACCTTAACTTTCTGAGGACCATTAAGCTCTTTCATTTGCTTATGATGATACGCTTCAGCTACTCCCATGTTGCTAAGTAGTTCTGCAGAGTTGCTTTCTGCTTCCCAGCCGCCCATCTCACCGTAAGTATTTTCTAACTCAGCCGCTCTTAGGCCGTCGGCATCCGTGGCATCTGGATCCATATAGATAGCATTCTTCTCGATCATGATATCGTACATGATCTTATGTCCCATCATGACTGTATCAAGAACGGTTTGTTCTTCGTACTCGAAGTGATCCTGCTTCAATACTGCCATACGCTTGCCTGGCTCTATCGAAAAACTTCCTCCCGACTGATCAATCTCTCCAGAAAGTATTTTTAAAAAAGTAGACTTTCCTGCTCCATTGGCGCCAATGACTCCATAGCAATTGCCAGTGTTGAATTTCAAGTTAACCTCGTCAAATAAGATTCTCTTGCCGTATTGAAGACTAAGATTAGATACTGTAATCATGTATTACCCTTTTCTATCATTTGTGAAAACGAGTGCAAAACTAACATATCGAATCGAAAGATGCTCCTATCAAAAGAAGCTACTTAGAAAGATAATACCAACATGTATTTAGTAAGCCAAAAAGATATTCTAAAAGTGATTCCAACCTTGCGCTTTCAACGGATGTATCGAACCTCCAGGCGTATGCAAAGTCAACTTATCCTTCTTGTCAACCATCTCACCTATGATATGGACATCAGGCATAAACTTTATCTTTTCTATGTCCATCGGATCAAGTGTAAAGAGTAGCTCATAATCCTCACCACCATTAAGTGCACATGTGATCGGATCCATATTGAACACCAGTGCAGCCGCTTTAGCTTCTTCGATCATAGGCACCTTATCTTCTTCTATAAATGCTCCAAGATCAGACTGCTTACAGATGTGCATAAGGTCAGAACTAAGACCATCAGATATATCTATCATAGAAGTTGGTATTAATCCTATTTTATCAAAATACTCTATCGCCGCTTTATTAGCTTCTGGTTTTAGTTGGCGTTCGATGAGATAGGTATGGCTATCTAACTCAGGAGTCATTTGCTTATCAGAAAGGAAAAGTTGTTTTTCTCTTTCCAAAATCTGAAGACCCAGATACGCGGCGCCTAAGCTACCAGTGACACATAAGATATCGCCTTTTTTAGCACCACTTCGATATGTGATTTTTGACTTATCCGCTATTGTTCCGATGGCAGTCACACTGATTGCCATTCCTTTTAAGCTAGAAGTAGTATCGCCACCTATGAGGTCGACATTGTAAAAGTCGCATGCAGTCTTGATACCATCGTAAAACTCCTCCAGTGCTTCAACACTGTATTTACTCGATATCGCCATCGACACTGTGATCTGTGAAGGGATCACATTCATAGCATAGATATCGGATAGATTTACGACAACTGACTTATAACCCAAGTGCTTTAGTGGGCTATATCTGATGTCAAAGTGAATGCCCTCCATCAGCATATCAGTTGAGATCGCGGTGTAGTCTTTAGCGTTCTTTATGATCGCAGCATCATCGCCTATTCCTTTCAGAGTAGATGGATTGGTCGAGCCAAATGATTTTGTCAAATGGTCAATCAGTCCAAATTCTCCGTATTCATTGACGTCTGTGACTTTCTTGGTCATATTTTACTTGTTATGATATCGCATGCTGGGTTCTTTAAAGCTCTAACCAGCTCTTGCTAATGATATTCAAAATTAAATATAAATGTTACATTTGATTATAATATGTAAATCGCTGTTAATCGGTTGTTTATCACAAAGAGATTAGTCACATCACTATGATCAATGTCCGATGATTAAAAGAAATTAGGATGCA
>CALHUZ010000050.1 GCA_938039305.1 uncultured Saprospiraceae bacterium | reverse complement strand
GTAGACTCGATTATAAAATCACTATGCCATGTCAAGCATAGGTAGTTGCTTTACCTTATGATAAGTGAGTGCAGCCTTGATGCAGCTTTTTAATTCTTGCTTTGGGATTTTATCATTCATCTGAAATACTATAGCTCTATTTTTTTCATAGTTGAATGTGTCACCGTAAACTAATCTGAATGTTTCAACAAGCTTGCTGGTACACTTAAAGTATATGGCATATTGATCTGGACTTTTCGCCTTCCAGTCGATTCTAATTGTGCTACCTTTTTTAGCCAAATAACTTGGCTCGCCCCACTTTAAGGTTTCTTCTATTTCTGTTAATTCTTCTACTTCAGTCGCGCTTTCTACTATGAGTTTCCGTAGTGTAGTTATCTTTTTGCGCACCTTGTCCGAGTAATCTGTAAACTTCTCTTCTACTCTCGGGTCGCTCTTGATTTGCAAGTTTTTCATAACTAAGTTTCATTTGATAATGTAATCAAACTTTCTTTAAAGTAGGATGGTGAAGTATGTTTAATTATAACGTTTTTTATCTACGGTAATTAAACAAATCACATAATTCTGGAAAGTCTGTTGCTAGCGTTTCTTCTGTCCAACTGAGTTGGTTGAGCTTATTTTTTTTCACTCTTACTGGTGTCATAAAGTCGCCTGTTTTGTTTTCATATACACTCTCAGCTAAGAATAGCATTTGTTCAAGTTGCGGGTCTTCGTCAAAATATTGCTGAATTTCATTGATGTTCAACGCACTAATTGCATTGAATGCATTTTGTCCTTTTGAGATGACCCATGCTTTGAAGTAATCGAAAGCATCATCACCACAGCCCCTTCTGACAATAAAAGCCAAGGCCCATAATTTGGCTTGATTCAATTCTTCACATTTACTTCTAAATACTCTATGGTATTTTCGTATTTCGGCAGGCTTGAATCCTTCCAATTTGGATGAGAGACAAGCAATGAAATCATATTTGTCTTCAGATATTATTCGAGATTCTTCGATTAATTGCCAGAAGAGATCTTCATTGATTTTTCTTTTATCGGCAGATACCTTTGCCTTTAGTTTTGTAAGGTTGCTAATATTGTTGTAAAGGCGTTCGGTTTTCTCAAATTCGGTTTGGTCCTCTAGTTTCTTCAAACCATCGATGTATTCTTCTATCCCTTTTAGAGTATATTCTCTTCTCCAACTCAATGATCGTATTCTACTTTCAGAGAATGAGGATGGGTCAAAGTTCTCTAAGTTTTGAGATTTTATCTCTTCTAAAGTTGTACTAGGATATTGGGCTTTGACAAAATCAAAGTCTCTCCAAAGATTAGCTATTCGATGCCGTAATATGCCTTTCCAAAGTTTCTTGAAATGACCTAACTCTTTTTTTTCTATTAAATGTTCACTGTATGGTCTGAAAAACTCTTCTCCATTTCCAGAATCCCAATTTTCATTAATGAATGAGGTTAATTCTGAATATCTACCATTCTTAATCCAAGCATCTCTTAAGTCTCTAAAATTCTTTGGATAATGATCCTGAAGGATATCGTTCTCATTCCCCGGTTTTGAAATGTCTTCTAATTCATCTAAGAATTTTCCGTAACTCAAATTTGTTGGTTTAAGTTGTTACTATCCTAGTAAACGATCACTATAACCTATATAGTTATGCGGTGTTATAGCTTCTAATTCTGCTCTAACAGAATCACTTACATCTAAACTTTTTATGAACAGTGCGAAGTCATCTTTGGTGAGCTTGCCTTTGCCACGTGAGAATTGCTTGAGCAGTTCATAAGGTTTTTCAAAACCTTCTCTTCTTAAGATCGTCTGGATGCCTTCGGATATCACCGCCCATGCCGCCGTTAAGTCATCATGCATGACTTGCTTGTTAACTTCAAGTTTTCCGATGCCTTTTAGAAGACTTGCATATGCGATCATGGCGTGACCCAATGGGACGCCGATGTTCCTTGTAACAGTACTATCCGTTAGGTCTCTTTGCAATCTTGAGATAGGAAGTTTTCTTGACAAATATTCTAAAAGGGCATTTGCGATGCCTAAGTTCCCTTCTGCATTTTCAAAATCTATAGGATTAACTTTATGAGGCATCGCTGAACTTCCCACTTCGTTAGCTACTACTTTTTGCTTAAAGTAATCACGCGAGACGTATGTCCATATATCCTGAGCGAAATCAATTAGAATAACGTGCGCTCGGGAAAGTATTTGGAAGACCTCAGACATGTTGTCATACTGATCTATCTGAGTTGTGTATTGTTGTCTAGAAAGGCCTAAGTTGCTGATGAAGGTATTGATCTGTGTTGGCCAATCGATAGAAGGGTAGGCTACCTTGTGAGCGTTAAAGTTGCCAGTAGCGCCACCAAATTTTGCTTCGTAAGTATGCCCTTCTAATTTTGCAACTTGCTTTTGTAATCGATCTACGTAAACCATCATCTCTTTGCCTAAAGAGGTAGGAGAGGCTGCCTGTCCATGAGTTCTTGCAAGAAGAGGAACGTCTAAGTTCGCAACAGCCATACTTCTGATTTGATCTAATACCTTTTTTAAATTGGGCAGTATCACTTCTTTGATGCCTTTCATCAGCATCAAGGGCATTGCCGTGTTGTTGATGTCTTGAGATGTAAGTCCAAAATGAACAAACTCTATGTGCTTTTTCTCTACTGAGTCTGCAGCTTTTTCTTTTATGAAATACTCAACAGCCTTGACATCATGATTGGTAATTCTTTCGATCTTTTTTACCGCAGCTGCATCATCTGCAGAAAATGTATCTACTATGGAAACCAAAGAAGAGATTTCCTCACTCGAAAGGTTGATGATTCCAATTGAAGATAAAAATTCTAAATACTTAACTTCAACAAGTATCCTGTATTTTATAAGTGCTTGCTCAGAAAAATATTTCTGAAGTGGTTGTGTCTTGCTACTATATCGTCCGTCAATCGGAGAGATTGCATTAATCATAGATCGTCTTCGTTCTCTTTTCTAAATATGTATCTGTATGTGTCCATTTGTGATCGGGTAAGAACATGATCGTTATTGGACACGTATTTGTTTACTTTGTTATGGTTGACGCTCCGAGCTTTGACATTATCAGAAAGCTGAAGATTCATCAAGATTTGGATGTGCTCTTTAATGTCCTTTTGATAGATCGGTACGAATATTTCAATTCTCTTATTAAGATTTCTATACATCCAGTCTGCTGAAGACATGAAGTATTTAGGATTACCGTCGTTGTGAAAAATCACAACGCGTGCATGTTCTAAAAATCGATCTACTATACTAATTGTATTAATATTGTCGCTGACACCTTTAACTCCTGAAACAAGAGAGCAAATACCTCTTATGATAAGATTGATCTTTACTCCTGCCTGACTTGCCTTATAAAGAGTATTAATCATCTTGGAGTCTTGCAGACTATTCAACTTAAGTGTGATCTCTGCTTTCTTTCCTGCTTTTGCATTTTTAATTTCAACTTTAATTAGATCATTGATCTTCTTGTTTAGATTAAAAAGGCCGACGCCCATATGGTCGAAATTGATGCCTTGTCGATTCTTGGTTTCGAGATAATTAAAAAGCTTAACACTTTCAAAAGTTAGTCTGATATCCTTTGTAAAGATGCCCAAATCAGAGTATACATTTGCAGTCCCTTCATGAAAGTTTCCAGTACTTAAGTATGCATATGTACTGTTCTTATTCATCTCTGATCTGATGACTATAGCCATCTTGGCATGCACTTTTATCCCTGGTATACTATAAAGCACTTTGACGCCTGCTTTTTGAAGTCTTTCGCCCCAGACGATATTGGCCTTTTCGTCGAATCTTGCTTTGATTTCTATAAATGCAGTGACCTGCTTCCCCATCTTGGCCGCCTTAATAAGGGCTTGCATGATTCTACTTTTAGCTGCTACTCGGTACTGCACAATCTTAATGTGCGTGACGTCTGGATCAGCTGCCGCCTCTTCGAAAAATCTAACTACTGATTCGTAAGAATGATAGGGAGGATGAATCAAAAAGTCCCGATTGGATATAGCGTCAAATATATTGTCAGAGTCCTCTAACGACTTCATCTTGATAGGCTCTAACGAAGGCTCTACTAATGTGTGGTTGTCAAACATCGGAAAGTGAAAGAAGTCCGAATTGTTGTGATAACGCCCTTCTCTTAGTAGGTCATACTTAGTTAATTCAAAGACATCCATGAGATATGACAACATCTCTTCTGGCATCGTCCTGTCGAATACCAACCTGGAGGCAGGGCCTATGTCTCTTTTGGCTAAAGACTTTCTTATCTTCTCGAGAAGATCACCTTCGAACTCATCATCTATGTAGAGTTCAGCATCTCTGGTTAACTTAATGGAGTAAGACTGCTGTATGTCATAACCCGGAAATATCCAAGGTATGCTATGACGCACTACATCATCCAGCATGATGATAAATCGCTCATCTGTATGATCGTTGGGTAATTCTACAAATCTTCCTACGTGTTCTGAAGGAACCTTTACAGTCGCATACTGGATGGCTTTGGTCTTCTTGTCTTTTAGGTGAAGTGCGAGATAGAGTGAACCATTGTTTAAGAAAGGCTTAATCTTATCTTCTATGAGTAGAACTGGCTGAACAAAAGGAAGGAGCTTCTCTTGAAAGAACTCTTCTATAAAGTCCTCTTGGGACTCGCTCAGCTCTAATCTTCGGATTAGATTGATGCCATTCTTCTTAAGTCCTGGGATGATCTTATTAAAGAAGATCTCACTGAATTCAAGTTGCTGTTTATTGACTTTATCTAAGATACTTGTGATTAGTTCAGCTGGAACGTAATCTAATGTCTTACGAGTTTTTTTGCCTGTACGGTGTAGGTTTCTATGGTTAGCGACCCTAACCCGAAAGAACTCATCAAGATTGGAGGAGTAGATGGCTAAAAACTTAAGTCGATCATACAAAGGAACACTCTTATCCTTAGCCTCCTGTAGAACTCTATAGTTAAAGTCTAACCAACTTATATCCCTCTGTATGTGCGGTACTTCTTTCTCCATCAGGTTTATCGGGTGGTGCAATACAAAGAAAGAAATATTCGGATGAATGTCGGTGATAAGCCGTGTTAATATAATAACAACATTTTGAGTCGGAAGGAAGAGCAATGACTATTCAACAAAATGCATAAATTCGCCGATCGTAAAACGAAGATAAGCATGAAAAGGAAGAACATAGCAGCTGCTAACTGGAAGATGAATACAACTGTACAAGAAGGTATTAAGCTTCTGGAAGACTTATGCCAGCAATCACTGAATAGTGAGACTCAAGTTGTGATCTGTGCACCTGCAACCCATCTGCATGGATTGGGCTTGATAGAATCGCCGGCCAATGTGGCTATAGGAGGCCAGAACATGTACACTAAAGAAAAAGGAGCCTACACTGGTGAGATCAGCGGATCTATGTTAGTATCTGCTGGAGTATCTTATGTAGTGGTAGGGCATAGCGAACGTCGTTCATACTTTGCGGAGTCTAACGACTTTTTAGGAGAGAAGGCTAAGTCAGCACTTGCACATGGACTTACACCTATATTTTGCTGTGGAGAAGGCTTAGAGATCCGTAAGGCGGGCAATCACGTTTCACATGTGATCGCACAACTCAAGGCATCGTTTGCATTGCTTTCCGATGAAGAAGTCGCACAGTTAGTGATCGCATACGAACCTATATGGGCGATAGGTACAGGAGAGACTGCTTCACCAGAGCAAGCACAAGAGATGCATGCGGCCATCAGAGCTTTCTTGACAGAAGCTTATGGTAGTGAGACAGCTGAAGGAATATCCATATTATATGGAGGTTCTGTAAAACCTGCTAATGCAAAAGAGATTTTTGGACAAGCAGATGTAGATGGAGGATTAGTAGGAGGCGCAAGCTTAGATCCTGAAGGATTTGCTGCTATTATCAATTCTTTCTAACACACGATTGTATTCGCTCACCGATCTCTTTGAGCTCAATGATCGAACAGGAAGTGAAGGATACAGAGTATTTGCGTCAAGCGTAAATGATGTATTCACTCACCGATTTCTTTGAGCTCAATGATCGAACAGGAAGTGAAGGATGCAGAGTATTTGCTTCAAGCGCAAATAATGTATTCGCTCACAGATTTCATTGAGCTCAAGGTCGAAAAGGAAGGCATACATTTAGAGCATTTGCGTTAAGCGCCAATATCTACTAAGTCATGCTGCCAATAAATCGCGTCTTAGTCTACAGTGCCAAAAGGTAAAGGAAACTATCTTGTAGCTAAATACTATAAGAATGGCGTCAGATACATTTCGTGCAGAGGTTAAAGAATTTTTATTAGCCAATTGTCCAGAGTCCATGAGGGTTCCTTTTCAAGAGGAAGGAGATGCATACTGGGGAGGTAGAAATGCCACCTTCAAAAATGCAGATCAAGAGTCGTGGTTCAAAGCAATGGCTGCAAGAGGATGGACGACTCCCACTTGGCCAAAGAAATATGGTGGAGGAGGTCTTTCTAAAGAAGAAGTAAAGATCTTGAAGCAAGAGATGTCTGCATTAGGTTGTAGACCTCCGTTGATGAGTTTTGGTATTTGGATGTTAGGCCCTGCGCTTTTACAATTTGGTACGGAGGAACAACGAGAGCAATATTTGCCTGATATCATACAAGGAAAGATACGCTGGTGTCAAGGCTATTCTGAGCCAGGTGCAGGTTCTGATCTTGCTGGTATACAGACATTAGCACTTTCTTCAGGAGATGAGTATGTTGTAACTGGACAGAAAGTATGGACATCATACGCCGATGCTGCTGATATGATATTTGCATTGGTACGAACAGATAACTCAGGAAAGAAACAAGTCGGGATTACTTTTCTCTTAATCGATATGGCTTTCGAAGGAGTCAGCACAAGACCGATTAAATTAATCAGTGGTAAGTCTCCATTCTGTGAGACCTTCTTCGATAATGTTCGAGTGCCTAAAGCCAATGTAGTAGGAGAGGAGAATGCAGGATGGACTGTTGCAAAGTTCTTACTGACGCACGAAAGGTCAGCGATAAGTGGTGCAGTCGATGGTGATATGATGACGCCACTTTCTAAATATGCAAAAGAAGCCATAGGCTTGAATGAGCATGGCCAACTAAACGATAGCGTAGTACGTGCTCAAGTAGCAGAGTGGGAGATAGACGGCGCTGGATTTAAGATGACCTTAGACAGAATCAACGAAGAGATGAAAGCAGGGCAATCCATCGGGGCGCGTTCTTCTTTTATGAAGTACTATGCGAGTGAGTTGAACAAACGCAAGTATGAATTACGACTCGACTGTGAAGGTCAGAAAGCACTAGCTTGGGAAGGAGATAAATATCACGATGGCAAGATCGCCAGACAGTTCTGTCGTACAAAAGGTAACTCGATAGAAGGAGGAACAAGTGAGGTGCAATTGAATATTATCTCAAAGCATATCCTTGGACTGCCAACTAAGTAAGCGGTTCTAATTATAAAAACAATCTATTTCATTTTCAATATATCCACATGTCATACGTCCTTTCAGAAGAACAACAATTTTTAAAAGATAGCGCAAGAGACCTTTTTAAAATGTCTCCAGTAGCGAAGGTCAGAGAGCTAAGAGATGGTAAGGATGCTCATGGTTA
>CALHUZ010000049.1 GCA_938039305.1 uncultured Saprospiraceae bacterium | reverse complement strand
GATGAATTAAATAAGATCGCTTCATCTTGTAAAATGAGATTCTGATCCACATTTCCACCTCTGACATTAAATCCTGACGCTCCTTCTCCAACTGTACTTACACCTGGCTGGAGTAAGAAACTCTTCAAGACATCCACCTCTCCTAAAAATGTAGGAAGTTTTTTGATGTCCTTGATATCCATTGTCGCCACACCGATCTGCACTTGATCTACACTCGCGTCAGCAGCTCGTGCGCGTATGGTTACTTCACTTAATTGAACTGCAGATTTATCCATTTGATAGTCAAAGGTGCCATCACTTCTGATCTCTACATCTTCAAAGAAATCACTAAACCCAATATAACTGATCTGCAGTTCATGCGTACCTGCAGGAATGCCTTCTATTATGTAGCTTCCATCTATATCGGTTGTTGTTCCTTTCTGCATATCAGCAATCAGAACAGTAGCCCCTATGATAGCTTCAGAGGTCTGAGCATCTGTGATAACTCCACTTATATTAGTCAATCCATCAGGTCTAAGATCTGATATCTGGCCTATTTCAATTTTCTTTTTTAACTCTCCAGTTGAAGACAAACTACCTTCCAAAGCCTTATAATAATCTGAAGAATATGACTGATCTATAACCAATCGTGGCGCCACAACCCTAGCATAACCTCTGTAGTCTATGTAAGACAAAGTCGTTTCTGTAAGCAATTCTTTAAGCACATCATCTAATGATTTATTGTCAAATGAAATAGATGAAATTCTAGAGAGCTCACTATTTGGCTTATAGTATATGAAGACACCATATGATTCAGACAAACCATCAAGGATCTTGCTAATAGGAACATTAGCATATGACCCACTCTTAAGATTGTCCGTAGCGCTTTCATTCTGCCCTGTAGCAGAAGTCAAAGACAAAATCAACAGACATAAAACAAAGTAAATACTGCGTATACTCATGAAGTAATTAGTTGTGCATCACAAAAATGTGCTTAAAAAGGAAGCGTGAAGATATTATCTTATTGATCATAATCAGCAACAAGAAGGGGTAATCCTTAGGACAAATCCAACTCAAATTGGTCTAAAAAGCCAAGTATTAAACCGATCTACCTAATTAAAACCCTGTTGAAGACTGAACGCTGCAAGGACCAAGTCTTTTCTTTTAAAAAAAGTTGTTTTTGATCTAAACGCCTTGTTTTGATATTCCTCTGAAGGCAAAATTGATTTAGAAGAACATAGAGTACATAATCAAAAAGACAACTGCTCCACTGATAAAACCTAAAAAGGCCAGCCAACTGATTTTCTTCAGATACCAGATAAAGTCTATACGCTCCATGCCCATAGCTGCTACCCCTGCAGCCGAGCCAATGATCAACATACTTCCACCTGTACCCGCTGAGTAAGCGATAAAGTGCCAGATCTTGTCATCTATTGGGAAATCATACATTCCCATAGAAGCTGCTACAAGAGGTACGTTGTCTATGATGGCTGAAAAGACACCCAATAGCAAGACAACTAAATCTTGTGATGGCAATGCTGCATCGAGCATCTCTGCTAAGTTTTGTAGCACTCCAAGAGACTCCAAAGAGCCAACTGCCATCAGGATTCCTAAAAAGAAAAGGATACTTGACATTTCGATTCTTGACAATGCAGTATGAGCACTGTAGAGGTGCTTACGTTCTTCATCAAAGTCCTCTTCGGGGTGTATGTATTCAGATACCAACCAAACGATACCAAGAGCTAACATCATACCTATGTATGGCGGCATGTGTGTTATAGCTTTGAAGAAAGGAACTGAGACTAGGGCGGCTATACCAACGCCAAGCATCAACTTACTACTTAAGACGCTATTACGTTCTGCGTCTAACTCCGCATCCCGAGGAATTAGAGTAATCGAACCTTTAAACGCTGGAAGCAGAGAAGCTATAAATGTAGGCACTGCAAGACAGACAAAGGATGGCACAACGAGGTGTGTGATTAATCCCGGTGTACTTACTTTCTGTCCAATCCACAACATCGTCGTGGTTACATCTCCTATCGGAGACCAAGCACCACCTGCATTTGCAGCTATGACTGCTAATGAAACGAACCATAACCGCTCTTCTTTCTCAGGCACTAAACGTCTGAGTAAAGAGACTAAAACTATCGTTGAGGCAAGGTTGTCAAGTGTTGCTGAAAGAAAGAATGCAAGGATACAAACCACCCATAGCATCTTTTTCTTACTGGTCGTATTGATCCGATTAGTGATTACTGAAAATCCCTTGTGAAGATCGATGAGCTCAACAATGGTCATAGCTCCTATCAAGAAGATCAAAATCTCCGCAGTCTTACCTACGTGATGAACCAAAACACCTGTCAAGCCCTCATAGTAATCTCCTTCACCATGCAACGGATGTCCATGATGATCGAACAAGTCCAGATGACCTACAGAAACCAAAGCCCATGTCATCGCCCCCATGATGAGTGCTGGCACGGTCTTGTCTAACTTGAGTGGATGCTCAAAAACAATAACTAAATATCCTATAACAAAACATGCAATAACCCCAATCAACATAGTCTATAAGTTCTAAATAGGAGATGACTCCTCAGGTTTTCAAGCGATTTTTTACAACTCGATTTAAAGAGTCAATAATAGCTAAAATTATAGATGATTCGTAGAGATTCCTTCTAAATACATCGAGTAATTGACGTATAAATATTATCGAAATATGTCTTTTGGAAAGGTGACGACATACTCCTCATTATCATAAAAAAACCGAAAATCAACATCCCCTTTTACCTTTTGTGTCGGAAATAGCACATCTTTAACAAGAGTCTGCCCTGCATCAATTCGCTCACGCCCATAAAGAGTACTATTCACATAGTCAATCTCATCTTCCACTGAATCAATGTTTCTTTGGTACCACCTTCTGTCATCTGCTATATAAATAAGAGGCTCCGCGCTACTGAGGAGCGTTTCTCCAACAGATAAGCCAGTACTAGCACCTAAAAGCACATTAATCCCTACTCCGAGAAGCCCAAGCGTAGTCTCTGTTTTACGTCTTTTAGCAAGGGATTTACTATCGTTTTTAAGACTTATGACAATCTCTTCATTGTCTATAGGCTGGAGCGAAATGTCAGCGGCTATTTGCAACTCAAAGTTAGTTGGGTCTATCATGATCAGATCATCAGAGTGGTTAGTTATGATGCACTCAAATATGTAAGAGTGGCCTATGGCGCCTATGAACGCTACCTCAAAGGTCAAAATCTCATCGCTGACCAGACCCACTTCGACTTCATCTTCTTCAAATGACTTATAGATCTGACCATTGCGAACTGAGGAACACGATATAATAAAGACAACACTGATCAGTAGAATAAAGCGAGAATAACTCATAGATGCACGTTGTACTCTTAAGATAAGCATCACTTGTCGAATTCCCCCTCCACTCATGACACTTTAATATTCATTTAAGAGAATAGTCACTTCAGGCAAACTCACATACGATACATCCTTATTGCTGCAAGGTTATGCCCCGGCATTTTTAACATCACGATATCCCTTAGCGATGAGCGCATCCATAACCTTCTTGCGCTGATCGCCTTGGATCATGATATCTCGGCCTTCTCTCTTGCCTCCACCGCCGCATTTAGCTTTTAGCACTTTACAGAGATCGTCTAATTGAGGTGCTGCAAGCGATAGACCTTTCACAAGAGTCACAGTCTTACCGCCTCGTCCTTTCTTCTCGATATACACTCTCACTTTATCGTCAAATGTCTTTCCGGCCACAACTTTTTCTGTTTTGGGTTCATCGATATTGATGTCACTTGCTTCAGGGTTTCCTAATGCTTGAAGGTCTTCCCACGACAATTGCTTCGAAAATTTTTCTTTAGCCATCTTGATGACATGTTATTTGAAAGCAAATATGTACTTTTTTGGCTTAATCAAGATAGAGTAATTAATGCCTTCACAAAAGATATCCTTTACTAATGCTAATGGCTTTGAGTTATCAGCAAGAATAGATTGGCCATTGAGCAAGGGCCCGTACCCTTTTGCCATCTTCGCCCATGTCTTCACAGGCAACAAGAATATCAAGTCCGCTAGGCACATAAGTAGAGCGCTTACGCTAAATGGAATAGCAGTCATGCGCTTTGATTTCACAGGTCTTGGTGATAGTGAAGGAAACTTCGCGGATACTAACTTCACGTCAAATGTTGATGACCTGATGTGTGCGGCTGAATATCTCACTGAGCACTTTGAGGCGCCATCCATTATCATAGGCCATAGTCTTGGAGGGGCCGCTTCACTATTCGCTGGTTCTAAAATTGAATCTATCAATGCCATTGTCACCATAGGAGCACCTTCTTATCCAGAACATGTAGCTCATCTCTTGAGCGATAGTATAGAGGAAATTGAAGAAAACGGCTATGCCCATGTCGATATCGGAGGAAGAAAGTTTGTTATCAAAAAACAATTCTTAGATGACCTTCGGAATCAAAATCACATTGAACTTATTAAGACTCTGGACAAAGCGATACTCGTTATGCACTCTCCGCAAGACAGTGTGGTAGAAATCGACAATGCAGCTAACATTTATAAGCTCGCCAAGCATCCAAAATCATTCGTTACTCTTGATGGAGCTGATCATATGCTCACGTCAAAAGATGATGCATTCTATGCTGGGCAGGTGATTAGTTCTTGGGTGAAAAGGTATGTAGATTTTCCAAAAAAAGAAAAACTTACGACAGACCAACAAGTGGTTGTCAAGCTCAATACTGAAGACAACTTCACAGCAGATATCCAAGCTGGCCGACACGGTATAGTAGCCGATGAGCCAGAAGAATTTGGCGGTAATGATTTTGGACCTTCACCTTACGAACTTTTAAATGCAAGCCTAGGTGCATGTACATCTATGACACTGCATATGTATGCAAAGCGAAAAGGATGGGATCTGGAAGATGTCAAAGTTCATCTATCGCATAGTAAGACCACATTCTATCATGATGACATGAAGGATCTCGATGCGACGACGAGTAAGATAGATCGCTTCGAAAGAGTGATAGAACTTAAAGGCGACTTAACTGATGAGCAAAAAAAGCGGCTGATGGCGATTGCTAACAAGTGTCCTATCCATAGGACTTTGTCTACGCCCAATGTCTTCGCTACAAGACTTAAAGATGATTCTGACTGGACTATGAGCAAGAGCAGTTAAGGATCAACATCCTCAAGCATTTTCACTATAGATGAAGGAGGGAGTAAAAGAAGTTATAATTATAAAAACTCCTTGGCAAAGTGCCATAGAACTATTCCTCCACACACTGAAACATTGAGAGAATGCTTCGTACCATACTGAGGAATCTCAAGCGCGACATCGAGCATAGGTAATATGCTTTCACTTATCCCTTGCACTTCATTGCCAAAGACTATTGCATATTTCGCTTCATCCAAAACTTCAAAATCCAAAAGGCTTTCAGATTGATCCGTTTGTTCTATCCCAATGATTCTGTAGTCATCATTCTTTAGCAATGCAATAGCATCCTCTATTTTTTCGTGATGACTCCATGAGACAGAAGAAGATGCGCCAATAGCAGTTTTAAGAATCTCCTTATGTGGAGGAGTGGCAGTGATGCCACAGAGATATATTTTTTCTAATTTAAAAGCATCACTGGTTCTAAAGAAAGAGCCGACGTTCATAGCAGATCTGATGTTGTCAAGAACGACTACGATTAGAATTTTATCTAATATCTTAAAATCTTCAACACCTACACGGCCAAGTTCCTCAAGACTTAATTTTCTCATGACCGACTTGATTTCATTATATTCTAATTACTGAAAGTAACGAAGGAACTACCAGCATTCGGTAGAATATCAAACTCTAAACCATATTGACCATTTCTTTGGCCTTCTTGTACTGTATCGCTGCTTCTACGAAAGAGACGAATATCGGATGAGGCTCTTCTACCCTACTTTTTAATTCTGGATGATACTGAACGCCAATGAAAAAAGGATGGTCTTCTCGTTCGACTATTTCAACGAGACCTGTATCGGGATTCATACCTACAGCTTTTAGGCCGTGGTTTTCCATTTGCTCTAAGTAGTCGTTATTGAATTCATAGCGATGACGATGGCGCTCAGATATTTGTGGCTTCCCATAGATATCCAATGCCTTGGATCCTTCTACTAAATCACACTGATAAGCACCAAGTCTCATCGTGCCGCCTTTGTTGCTGATATTAGCTTGATCAGGCATCAGACCAATCACAGGATTTTTAGTGTCAGTATTAACTTCTGTACTACTTACATCATCTAATCCTACGACATTTCTAAAATGTTCTACGACAGCGCACTGCATGCCCAGGCAGATGCCAAAGAAAGGAATCCCCTTCTCACGGACGTATTGTATCGCATTTATTTTTCCTTCGATGCCCCTATCTCCAAAACCTGGTGCTACAAGAACACCATGTATCTTATGAATCTCAAGTGGAAGACTGGTATCATCAAGGTTTTCACTATGGATAGGTATCACATTAACCTTGCATTCATTCTCTGCACCAGCATGTACAAAGGATTCATATATCGACTTGTAGGCATCTTGAAGTTCATTGTATTTGCCGACAAGGACTATATTGACTTCATGCTGAGGATTCTTATATCTCGTCAAAAACTCATTCCAGCGCTCCATGTTAGGGCTATGCTTTGGGTTAAGCTCTAACTTGTCGATCACTATCTGATCTAACTTCTCTTCTTGCATCAATACTGGCACTCGATAGATTGTATCCGCGTCTATCGCTTCAATGACGTGCTCTTTTTCAACATTACAGAACAAGGCTAACTTCTCCTTGATTTCATCTGTGATATGCGATTCTGTGCGACACACGAGTATGTCTGGTATGATACCTGCCATCTGAAGCTCCTTGACAGAATGCTGCGTAGGTTTTGTCTTATGCTCTCCAGCCGCCTTTAGATATGGTATCAATGTTAGATGGATAACGAGACAATCTTTCTTCTTAAGCTCTCTCTTCATCTGACGCAACGACTCGAGATATGGAAGAGACTCGATATCACCTACTGTTCCTCCTAACTCAGTGATGATGACATCATAGTCACCATTAGTCTCAAGCAGTTGAATTCTTCTTTTTATTTCATCTGTGATATGAGGAATGATCTGTACTGTCTTTCCTAAGAAAGCACCTTGTCTTTCTTTATTAATCACCGTCTGGTAAATGCGGCCTGTCGTAACGTTGTTAGCTTGCGAAGTCGAAATATTTAAGAATCGCTCATAGTGACCTAGGTCGAGATCTGTCTCAGCACCGTCATCCGTCACATAGCATTCGCCATGTTCATAAGGGTTAAGAGTCCCTGGGTCGACATTGATATATGGATCGAACTTTTGGATAGTGACTTTAAGCCCGCGGGCTTGAAGCAACTTGGCTAAAGAGGCAGATATAATGCCTTTTCCTAGGGAAGAAGTAACCCCTCCCGTAACAAAAATAAATTTGGACATAAGTGACAGCAACGTTACGGGGCTTAAAGGTAGGACATCATTTGCCAAGCACCAAGGATCTAAATCAAAAGAACGAGCGGAATTCTTCAAGTGCAAGTTTAGGATATAAGATCAAGTGTCAAGTCCAAGTATCAAGTTCAACAAACAATGAGTTATTGGGCATATTAATCACATATTGACTCAAGCACGTAAGCACAGACGCACATAAGCAGCTAATAGGCCGCAGGCCAACTTACCGCTTACACATCAAAGCCGACCGCTTACTCAATCAACCCCGCCACTCTCTCATCCACCCATCTTTTCGTCCGATCTATCCTCAACTTAGTATTATCAATACACAAATGATTCTCATATGACAGCTACAGCACCTTCTAAAAGAGAAAGACAAGTCCTTCACCTCATCGCAGATGAACTGACGACCAAAGAGATAGCATCTATGTTATTCATCAGCTACGAGACAGTACAGACGCATCGCAAGAATCTATTGATAAAACTTAATGCCAGAAATACAGCTGGGTTGATGAGGAGGGCATTTGAAACAAAGCTATTAGTGATCAATTAAGAGAATTAAAAATCCAAATAAAATGAAATATTCAGCAAGCAACTATTTAAAATTTATTCTAATTATCTGTTCTGTATCACTTTTTATGATCAAAGGAAATTCTCAATTAGAAATATATCCAAGTATCAATAATTGGTCAAGCCTTGACCTCAATTATGGAACATTGAATACTGTAGAAATTGATGCGAACACGTCATTCCCCGACGGCCGAGGAAGTGAGATAGTTTTGCATAGATTTAACTCCGACGCAACTACCGACCCTACCATTAGGCTCCGTGCCGCAACTAACAATGATAATACATTTGGAAATTATGGCTCTTTAAGATTAGATGCATATACAATGCGCAATACTATATTTGACGCAGACAATAAAGGAATTCAATCTGCTTGGCCATATGCTATGATTAGTCTTGTAAGACATACGGATAATGAAAATAATGCGGCTCAAGATTTCTCTTGGAACATAGGAGTTTTTGATGCTGTAGAATGGGTAGGTCCAGTCAGCGGATTTGACCCCTACGATTGTGAAGATTGTCTCACATTTGCCTACCAAGACGGCGTCGGTACTGCGTATTATAAGTATGCATTTGGAGCTGATGGATCATCATCAATCACATCAGACGTCAGATTGAAAGAGAATATTATAGATATTGAATCATCACTAGAAAAAATACTTAGATTATCTCCGAAAAATTATAATTATATCTGGAATGAAAAGAAAGTGAAACGAAAAAGCACTGGATTTTTAGCTCAAGAAGTACAAAAATTGTTTCCAAATTTAGTATCATCAATTATACAACCGAATGGAGAAAGAACACTAATGCTCAATTATGTTGGCATGATACCCTACATAACCAAAGGTATGCAAGAACAACAGGACATTATATCAAATCAAGATGAGCAGATAACTGAACTTCATAGCATGATCAGTGAGTTAAGCGCTCAAATAAAGGAGCTACAAGGACTGAACAAGAAATAATAAATATTTAAAAGAGACGGATATGCACTGTGTTTGCATATCGCCTCTTTAAAATTATTTGGGCTCATCTTATTTAGGGGTGACAGATGCCAGTCAAGTAATCTTTAAAGTTTTATTTGTAAAAAACAGACCAAAGAGACTTCTTATCGAATAGATTTTTCAAATGACACTTCATGAAAAAATACATCCAATACTTCTTAATTACAATGTGCACTCTCCTAATGCCCAATAGCATCTTTTCTCAAACACTACCGCCTTGCAGCGTATGCTCTAACACCAATGTCTTCCATGGAGAATTTGCTGGTTCTAACACCCTAAGCGGAGGTGGCTTTAACAATAGTTTCTTTGGGAGATCTACTGGACAAAGCAATTTTTCTGGCAAGTATAATAGCTTCTTTGGCATGAACGCAGGCTTTAGCAATCATGACGGAGAAAAAAATAGCTTCTTTGGCAATGATGCTGGAAAAGAAAATCAAAGAGGGCATTCAAATAGTTTCTTTGGAATTGGAGCAGGCCAAATAAACAGTACTGGGGATGAGAATAGCTTTTTCGGAGCTTATGCTGGCCATAACAATACTAACTTTGCATCTGATGTATCATACAGCGGAATTAGAAATAGTTTTTTCGGAGTAAACTCAGGTCATGATAATCAAGGAGGACAGTATAACGCTTATTTTGGGTATGGCGCAGGGCGATATCTAACCGATGGTTCTAAGAACATATGCATCGGAGCCAATTCAGGCCCACCAGAAAACTTTACTGGAATAGTTGAAAACAGATTGTACATCGACAACACAACAACTACACGGCCCCTCATCTATGGAGAATTTGATACGGACATAGTTAGAATCTATGGAGGATTTGAAGTTGAGGTAGGATCTGACGTTACATCCTCTGTTCATGTGAAAGAAAACTTTTCAGAAGTAAATGCGGAAGAGGTTCTAATGAAAATATCAGAGCTCCCACTAACAGAATGGTCATATAAACAAAGACCTAACCTAAGGCACGTAGGGCCGATGGCTCAAGATTTCTATGCAGCATTCGAACTTGGAAAAGGAGAAACAACTATATCAAGTATCGATGCGGATGGCATTTCTCTTGTTGCCATAAAAGCTCTGGCTCAAAGAGATGTAGATAACAAAATAAGAATGGAAAAATTAGAGCAAGAGAATAGCAAACTGGAAAAAGCAGTTCTTGATCTTATGGAACGATTAGAGAAATTAGAAAAAGGATAGCAAGTGTCAAGTGTCAAGTGTCAAGTGTCAAGTGTCAAAAAAATAGAAATAACTTAAGTACACAAGCACTCAGTCACATAAGCACAAAAAAAACAGACAACCATAGACCATCAACCGACTACTAAGTTTAGCAACACCCACCCCCATCATAAAACCAAGTCGACTCAGATATAAATATATCCTCGCGACCAAGGCCACCTAAGTCACCAGCTGTCTTATCACATATGGCGATAGGCTGATTCTTAAGGAGATTGTGCCCTTTGTTATCATCGAAGTTATCTTCTTGGCCATAGTAGAT